>VEMY01000038.1 GCA_009711825.1 Bacillota bacterium
AACTGATCTTCTAATCCTTGATGAGGTGGGATATGTTCCCACCAGTAAACGGGCATCGGAGTTGCTATTTACTGTCATCTCCAACTGTTACGAGCGGCAAAGCATCATCGTTACCTCGAACCTTGAGCTAGGCCGGTGGAACGAAGTTTTTGGGGATGACAGGCTGACAGCAGCACTGATTGACAGAGTAATTCACCACGCCCACATCCTTGTATTCAAGGGTGAAAGCTATCGCTACAAGCAAGCTCTGAAGAGAAAACAAGAGAACTAGTGTACGTTTACCGGGATGCTATGCGACTATGAAAAAGTTAGTTGCCAAACTATAAAAATTTAACTTGCCAAAAACATACAACACCTTTTAATGTTGTGCCGTAGGCATCTGTACCAATGGTTTCTCTAATTTTCATTATCGTGGATTCCCGTTTATACCTTAATAGCACTGTAGAGACCACAGCTGCAGCGCAATCCGATGCATCATGCTGCATTGTACACGGCCATTTAGTTAAGCGCATATGTCCACCCTATGATGAGGTTATAATTCTTTTTATAGTATTTCTTCTTAACCATGATACTTTGCTGAAAATGCGTTAATAACATCACATTATTACCTCCCGCCTGGTTAAACTCTTGTTTTTAATACAAAGCCCACATCAAATCTAGTTAATCCACGTAGGAATCAGGTGCAGCTATGGACCTTCGTGGGGTAAATTTTTTCTTCAGATATCCCGATGCAAACAAACACAACGCCTGAAAAGGCGGATTAAACACAAACTCTAGACCAGGCAGGAAGCCCAGGATGCAAAAACACCCGTGCATACATTTGTAGAAGCTCTTCTACCCCCCACCTTCCAACAACTGGACTATGTTGCCAATACTATCACATTTTTATCTATTTTGGGGCAACTTCCGGTGAAAGTGCACTTTTTTCCGGTGAAAGTGCGCCTTTCGACAGGAATCGACAATATCTTTTCAATTAAACCGGTTCTTAAGCTAGCAGCCTTACATCTCATCCCAAATTAATAAAAAACGTAGCCCATTCCGAATTGTCCCGATAGTCAAAAATGGCTGCCAGCAGGCAGCCATTTATAATTTATCCAAATGCCAGCGGCCCGTCTGGGGGTAATAGCTAAGCTGGGCCAGTCGGGTTTCCGTCTCGACAACAAATGTGTGAATTTGCTCTTCCAAGAGGGCAAATTGCTGCCAGTCCCGGATCACCTGGGTCACGGACCAGCGGCGGCCCTGGTATTTGAAAGCCAGGGGGCGCACCTTACCCTGCTCGAAGACGGCCAGCACCGGCACCGGGCAGTTTAGCTGTTTCATCGGGCCACCGCCTCCTTCCCGGACTTGTCGGGACTTAACTCCAGCGGGGTGAGCTGGACTTGGTCGAGGACAGTGCCAGCGGTGCCGGTGGCCCAGACCCAGCGACTAGACACGGGACCTTTGTAGCGGGCTTCAATCTGGCCACTGAAATCGTCCAAAGTGATATACCCGGAGCGACGATTGACAACGGCAGCAGCGATTGTCACCCGTTTCCCGGGCGCTGTCTTCTTTAGTTCGGCGGCCCGGATTCGCTCGCCCCCTGGGGGAGCGCTGCGCCACTCCAGCCAGCGCTGGTCCAGAAGCAGACCTAGACTTGCATATTCGCCGGCAACCTTCTGATCAAAGGTGAGTTCGGGGAGGTCAGGCAGGTGAATTTCCGGTGTCCACTGGGCAAGGAGGCCACCAGCGCTCTTTTCCTCCACCCCGGGCAGGGCAGCCAAAAGCGCCCGTCGGTTAGGCTCCAGGCAATCCAGGGCGCCAGCACTGATCAGACCGTGCCATTCAACGGCGCCTGGCGGGCATCGCCGGGCAAAATCGTCCAAGCTCCGGAAGGGTTTATCGCCCCGTGCCGCCACCAGCCGCTGGGCGCCGGCACCCAACCCCTTGATGTAATCCAGGCCGAGGCGGATTACCCCTGGGGCCTCCACCGTGGTCTCCACTTTGCTCCGGTTCACACAGGGCGGCTGCACCGGTAGCCCCAGACGCACAGCCTCATTTACATAGACCTGCAGCGGATAGTAACCCATGCGGCTGGCGAGGATTGCCGCCAGAAAATGGTCGGGAAAATGCGCCTTAAGATAGACCGTGGCCATGGCGAGAATCCCATAGGCGGCGCTGTGGGCGCGGTTAAAGGCGTAACCGGAGAATTCCACCAGTGTGTTAAGCAGCTGCTCCGCCAACTCCGCCGGATATCCCCGGGCTGTAGCGCGTTTGCAAAATTCCCGGGTCAACTCCTCCAGCTTGCGCCGCTGCAATTTGGCAATCGCCCGGCGCAGAGAATCGGCTTCGCCGGCATCGTAACCACCGATGATCTGGGCAACCTGCATCACCTGCTCCTGGTAGAGCAATACGCCATAGGTATCCCGGAGCACCGGCTCCAGGTCGGGGTGGTAGTATTCCACCCTTTCCCGGCCATGGCGGCGCTCGATATAGCGCTCGACCATCCCCGCTTGCCACGGGCCCGGCCGGTAGAGGGAGAGCACTGCAATCACATCCTCCAGGGCCCGGGGGTGCAGGCGGCGCATCAGCCCCCGCATCCCCTCGCTCTCCAGCTGAAAACAGCCCAAAGTCTCACCCCGCTGCAACAGCCGCAGGGTGGCAGAGTCCTGATAACTAAAATCCTTTGCCGCCTTCTTCCTACCAACACCGACAATCACGTCCTGATTCACCGTCAGGCCGCGCACCGCCAGCAAATCCATCTTCAGTAGCCCCATATCCTCCACATCATCCTTGTCCCACTGACTACAGACATCACCGCCGCTGGCCCGCTGCAGTGGCACCAACTCATCCAGGGGCAGGGGCGTAATCAAGAGTCCGGCCGGGTGCACCGAGGTGTGCCGGACCCGGCCTTCCAGTTGGGCGGCGACCGCAAACCATTGGGACCAGGGGGGACGTGCGGCCATCTGCTTCAAGCGGGGGCTAGAGGCAACAATCTCGGGCAAATTGCCCCGACCCGGCACCTGGCGGCAAAGGGCATCGACCTCATGACGGGGCAAGCCCAGGGCGCGGCCGGCGTCCCGGAGACTGCCCCGGGGGCCAAAGGTTGTGTATGTGGCCACTTGGCAGGTGCGGTCGCGGCCGTAGCGCTCCACCGCATAAGCAAAAACCTCGTCCCGGCGCCGGTAGCAAAAGTCGATATCGATATCCGGCAGGCTGACCCGCTGGGGATTGAGAAAACGCTCAAATATCAGGTTATGTTCTAAGGGGTTGACCCGGGTGATATCCAGCACATACGACACGATGCTGCCGCCAGCAGAGCCTCGACCCGGCCCCACGGCAATTCCCCGCTCCCGGGCAAAGCGCACCAAATCCCAGGCAATCAGGAAATAAGCAGCGAACCCCATTTCCGCAATCACAGCCAGTTCCCGCTCCAGACGCTCCCGGGCTTCCCGGTTCTTGCGGGGGAATTTACGGCCTAGTCCCTGCTTGCAGAGGACACGAAGCTGCTGCAGGTCATCGTCGCCAAAGCGGGGCAGGTAAATCTGTCCCAGGTCCAGTTGGGCGCCAGCCATTTCCGCCACCCGACAGGTGCCGACCAGGGCCTCGGGCAGTTGTCTGTATTCTGCCTTGACTGCTTCGCCTGTTGGCAAAAGCGCCTGTTCCTGGGGGAGACCGGGATTCAGCGCCTGTAAGACCTGGTAAGCCAGGGCCTGCTTGGGCTGCACCCAGCGCACCGGCGGGCAGGCCGCGATGCCAATTGTCAACTCCCGGGCCAGAGCCCGAAGTTGGGGCCAAAGCGAGCGGTCGGCCGGGGCTGCGCCCAGCCAGAGCCGCTCCGCGCCCAAGATGTCTCGCCAGCGGCCCAGTAGCTCCCGGGCGCCGGAGTAGTCGCTGCGGCGCAGCATGGACAGGGGCAGGCTTTCATCGGCGGCAACAACAATCAGGTCTTCCAAGCAGGCCTGGGGAGCAACGCCCTGGAGCGCAGCCCGATTGACCGTGGTAATGAGGGGAGCGAGTTTACCGTCCCGTGCCGAAAGTAAAAGTAAACGCCCGCCCTCTGTCACATCGACCCGGGCCCCTGGCAGGGGCCGCAGGCCGGCATTCCCGGCGGCCCGGACAAAGCGGACCAGGCCGTGGAGCGAATTGACATCAGTGAGCGCCAGCTCCTGGTAGCCGGCCGCGGCTGCCGCCGCCACCAGTTCATCCGGCGTAGATACGGCCTGTAAAAAACTAAACTGACTATAGACATTGAGCAGGGGAATCACCCTGGTCACCCCCGAACATTTGTTTGGTATGGTTATTATGCCACGGAACAGGCTTGTCCGTCAAAGGGGAAAAACTGTCAATCCCTTTTTATTTCCCTCCCGGTGGTTTACAATGTAAAAGCAAGGGGGGTTCCCAATGGTCAAGCGTTTAAAATACTTTTTAAGTGCACTAACTCTTTTACTGATAATCTTGGCAATAGTCTTCCTTTTCCACCCCAGCGCACCCTCGCCGGCGGAACGTTTGGAAACGCTGAGCACTGCGCCCTGGGCCCCATTCGCTTATGTCTTTATCTACCTGCTGGCCACCGGCCTGGGCTACCCGGCCTCGCTGCTGACAATAGTCGCCGGTCCGCTTTTTGGCCTCTGGAAGGGGTTTATCTATGTCCTAGTTGCATCCAATCTAACGGCGGTGCTCTGTTTCGGGATTGCCCGCAAGCTGGGCACAGGATTTGTCGACAAATTTATGGGCTCCAGCCCTCTGCGCCGGAAGCTGGATACGCTTTTACATGAACGGGGGTTTGAAGCAGTATTCTTGCTGCGCCTGTTTCCAATCCACTTTGCCCTCTTCAATTACGTCTCCGGCCTGTCCACTGTGACCTTTCGCGATTACACCCTGGGCACCATACTGGGAAAAGCCCCGGGCATGTTTCTCTATGTCTGGTTCTCGGTAACCATGACCAGCCTCGATTGGCGGAGTGCGATTATCGCCGGACTGGCCTTGGCTGGCTTCCTTGTCCTTGGGCAGAAGGTGCGAGCACGTTTACTAGTATAATCTAATCTTGGGAGGAGTTAATTTGAAACTGCTTGAACACATGGGGAAAAATTACTTTCAGGATTTTCAGATTCCGGTTCCCGCTGGCGAGCTCATCCAGTCGCCGCAGGCCGCAGCAGCTGTCGCTGAACGCCTGGGCCCGGTGGCGCTGAAAGCACAAGTGCCTGCCGGCAAGCGGGGCAAATCCGGCGGCATTGCCTTCGCCGATACTCCCCAGCAGGCCGTGGCCGCGGCCCAAACCCTACAGACCCAGACAATTGGCGGACACCAGGTTGAGAAACTGTTGGTTGAGGAAAAACTGACTATAGATAAAGAGTTTTATCTGGCCCTGAGCATTGACAACGCTGCCCGCAAACCGGTGTTGCTGGCCTCGGCCCAGGGTGGAGTTGATATCGAAGCGGTGCCGGAAACTGAGATTATCCGCATACATATTGACCCCTTGCTGGGTATTCAGCCCTTTGTCCTTAGAGAGCTAAACCGGCGCCTGGCGCTTACTGGGGCGCTTAGCGATCAGATGGGCGCAATTCTTACCCGGCTCTATCGTTTGTTTACGGAACGGGATGCAGAACTGGCGGAAATCAACCCGCTGGCTCTGTGCGGGGACAAGTTAATCGCCGCCGACGCCAAGGTGGTTATTGATGATGACGCCCGCTTTCGCCAGCAGGATTTGCCCACCAGCGAAAACGTAAGCAGCCGGGAACAGCGGGCCCGGGAACTGGGCTTCGCTTATATTGAACTGGACGGCGATATCGCTGTGATGGCCAACGGCGCTGGGATCACCATGGCCACCCTGGACTTGCTGCAGCATCATGGCGGACGGGCGGCCAATTTCCTGGATACCGGCGGCGGCGCCAGCGAGGAGATCACCGCCCGCGCCCTGGAGTTGATGTTGGATTCCCAACCCCGGGCAATCCTTTTAAACATTTTCGGCGGCATCACCCGCTGCGATGATGTGGCCCGGGCCTTTCTCCGCGTCAAAGAGCGCCTGAACATCAAGGTGCCGGTCATTATCCGCTTGGTGGGAACCAATGAACAGGCTGGCCGCGAGCTTCTGGAGGCCCATGGCATTATGGCCTGCCGTCAAATGGATGAGGCGGCGGCCCAGGCAGTTGCCGCGGCAAAGGAGGGTGCCTAGAATGGCGATATTCATCAATGAAAAGACCCGGGTTCTGGTCCAGGGCATCACCGGCAAGCAGGGCTCTTTTCACGCCCGGCAGATGCAGGAATTTGGCACGCAAATTGCTGCCGGAGTCGCTCCCGGCGCTGCCGGTGCCACGGTGGCGGATGTGCCGGTCTATCCGACGGTCGCCGCGGCCTGTAGAGACCATGAACTCGACGCCTCGGTATTGTTCGTGCCCGCTCCCTTTGCCAGGGACGCGGCCCTAGAAGCGTTGGCAGCCGGCATCCGGCTGGTGGTAATTATCAGCGAACATATTCCCGTCCATGACGCCATGCAGATTCTCGCCTACGCCAATGCCCAGGGCGCTACGATAATCGGTCCCAATACCTTTGGCATCGCCGCCCCGGGCAAAGCAAAGCTCGGAATTGCCCCCAACCAGATTTTCGCCCCCGGACCGGTGGGTGTGGTTGCCCGCAGCGGCACCCTGACCTATGAACTGGTGGCCAACCTCCGGGACGCCGGACACGGCGCCAGCGCGGTAGTCGGTCTTGGCGGCGATCGGGTGGCAGGTCAGAGTTTTGTCGATGTCCTGGCAAAGCTGGAGGAGGATCCGGAGACAGAAGCAATCCTTATGGTGGGTGAAATTGGCGGCAGTGCCGAAGAAGAAGCCGCAGAATTTATTAAGGGCCATGTCCGCAAACCGGTGCTGGCATACCTGGCCGGCAAAAGCGCCCCTCCCGGCAAACGCATGGGCCATGCCGGCGCAATCATCGAAAGGGGTCGGGGCTCCTTTGCCGGTAAAGTTAAAGCTCTGAACGCCGCCGGAGTCGCTGTGGCGGAACTGCCAAGTCAGGTTCCGGACCTGGTGCAAACCTTGCTAACTAGATAACAAAAGCCCCCGGAAAGTTCGCGACAAGCGGACTGTCCGGGGGCATGTTTATGCTGTTTTCAGGGCTGTGTGGGGTTTGATTAGTTTCCACTGACCGCTGCGGTAACGACCGACCAGGAATATCGCCCTGATAAAATTGTCGGCAACCATGGCAATCCAGATGCCGGGGAGCCCCATTCCCAGATAGATGCCCAAGAACCATGCGATTACCACCCGACTGCCCCAGGTGCCAATCATCGTGACATAAAGCACCCATTTAGTGTCGCCGGCACCCCTAAGCGCCCCGGCCAGAACCATTACATACGCCAAAGCAGGCTGGGAGATTGCCAAGAGCTTCATATTCTCGCCGGCTGCCATTTGAACTGCCGGATCGCTGGTAAAAAGCCCCGCCAATTGATGGGAAGCCAGGAAGAACAAAAGACCGACGCCGGACATAAAGATTGCCGCCAGCTTGGTTGCTTCATAGCCGCTGCGTTCAGCCCGCTCCGGCTGTTCAGCGCCCAGATTTTGCCCCACCAAGGTGGTCGCCGCCAAACCGAAACCAAAGCCGGGCATGAAAGACATAGACATCGCCTTCATTATGATTTGGTTGGCCGCAAGGGCCACGGGACCGAGACCGGCCACAAGCATTGTGAACACCAACTGACCGCTGCTGCGCACTAATTGCTCTCCTGCCGAGGGAATCCCGATATCGAGAATGTCGCGAATTTTGTCCTTTTTGGGCAAAAAACTATCCTTCAGGCGCAGTTTCAGAGGACCGCGGCCGCTGAACAAATAAATCAATCCACCCAAAGCTCCGATATTACGGGCCATGGATGTGGCAACCGCAGCGCCGGCCACTCCCATTTCCGGGAAAATCCCAATCCCGAAAATCAACAACCAGTCAAATAGAACGTTAAATACATTGGTAAATGCCATAATATACAACGGCGTCTTCATGTCGCCGGCGCCCTGCAAGACGGAATTGCAGTTCATCATTACAAAAGAGAGCGGCGCCGAATAGGCGATTATTCGCAGATAAATCGTGCCCAGACGCACAACCTCGGGATCTGGTGTCTCCGAAGCCGCCAACATAAATCGAATAATATGCTCCGCGCCCAGCACTCCAACAAGACCGATTACCGTCCCGAGGCCAAAGGTAAGCACTAGAGACTGGCGGGCGTATTCCTCTGCCTTGTCTTGCCTGCCGGCACCGATCATCCGCGCCACCAAGGCGGTACTGCCAACAGTAAAGGCCGTTATTACACCAACAGCCAAAAAAAACAGCTGGTTGCCCAGCCCGACGGCACTGATTGCGTAATGACTGATGCGGCCAACCATCGCCAAATCGGCTAGACCCACCAACATCTGCAAAAACATCCGCATTACAACCGGCGCCGCGAGAATTATAACACTTCGTCGTAAATTTCCTTTGAGTATGTCTGCCATGAGTAAACCCCGTTTCCAACGATTATAATTCGACCCCAAAACATTTCGACACAAGTAATAGAATTTCCTGCAGGAAAAATTTGATTTTGTAGAGAACAATTCTTTACAGGAGGTGTGCAAATGTTTAAAGCGGCAATCTTTGATTTGGACGGAACGATTATCGACAGCTATGACCTCATCCTGGAGGCATTTGCAAAAACACTGCGTCAAACCGGCCAAGAATATGCGCCTGAAGACATATATCGGCTCTTTGGACCGCCGGAAGAAATCATCTTCAAAAAATTGGACCCTGATAACAAACACAATTTAATGAACATATACATTAAATGCTATGCCGACTGCCATCAGGATTATGTGCAACTGTATCCCGGAATCAAGGACCTCTTGGACTGGCTGCAGGTGAAAAATGTCGCCCGGGCGATAATCACCGGCAAGGGTCATGCTGCCACCCAAATTACCCTCCGAGAGCTGGGCATCGAAAATTGTTTTCAAACAATAGTCACCGGTTCCTGTGTCAACGCTTATAAGCCGGAACCGGATGGAATGCTGAGAGTGCTTGAGGAATTGGCAGTCAAACCCGGGGAGGCCTTCTACTTGGGCGACTCGCCTGTGGACATTCAAGTGGCCAAAGCAACCGGAGTCGTGCCCCTGGCTGCCCTTTGGGGAAGCGCCGACCCTGGCGCCCTATTGGAGCTTGACCCCCATCGCGCTTTCACCAGTCCTGGAGAAATGCTGGACTGGCTGCAAAACTAAAAATCCGCCGCGGCAGATTTTTTTTATCTGTATTCCTGGCCCCATAGCTGCCGGGCAATGGACTGCACCAGTTTGCTGGCAGTGGCCAGGTTTTGCAGACTTACATTTTCGGCCTTGTCTGTTGGCCAATGCCAGTGGGGTAAAATTCCATCTTCGGTAAACGCCATGATACTCATCGTCTTATAACCGCGCACCAAAGCTGGCGTGGCATCGGTGGTTAGGGCCTGGTAGACATGAGGACCGACGGTCAAATCCGGATTGGAGCGGGCAAAGGCAGCAGCAGCCAAAACTAGGTCTCGATCCGCCGGCATTGGACTGAATAAACCTTCGCCGTCGATATATTTGACATTGCCAATCCCGAGGTTATCCAAATTGATGATATAATCATCCCGGATTTCTTCTCCATATTCCTCAAGGAAGCGCAGCATACCAACGGTCCCGGCCTCCTCACAGCCTGTTGCCAGGGCCCACACTTCCGCTCCCTCTGGCAATGTTTGGGCCAGTTCATTGAAGCTGTGGAGCATTACCGCCACCCCCGAAGCGTTATCGTTTCCGCCTGCCACATGTACACCGAACAGCTCCCGATGCACCAGCATCCCGAACACAACCAATAGGTAGAGCCCGAATGGCAGCGCCAGCCACGGGTACCAGCCAGGAAGTTCCAGCCCCGCCAGGGCAGCAACACCGGCAAAAAATGCAAGAATTGTAATTACAGCCATACTTACATTCAACACTATAAACGACTTGCGAAAACCGGCCACCAAATTTGGATGAAAATTTAAGCCAGAGCGGGATGTATCGTAATGGGCGACAATAATAATCCGCGGAAGTTTTTCTGCATCAGTTGATCGAAGCGACTTTTTGGCCAAGACGTTCTGACTTTTGTTCTTGGGTAAAATTCTGGTGAAGAACTCATAGGTGTAACTTTCCAGCAAATAGCCAGCGCCGTTGACCAAAGCAACCACCGCCGCCAGCATCGGCCAGAAGCCGAGACCAAAGGCCGCCAGAGCCATCAGCAGGTAATGAAGGCCAAAGGCCCAGGAAAACGTTGGCACCGATTTAAACGGTTGCACCTCCACAGTGTCCGCGCCTATTTGCAGCTCTGCCTTCAGATATTGAGCAGCAGTGCGCTCTGCCCGGGTGGTAGACCCCCGGGGACCAATCTTTTCTGCCAAATCCTCCACATATCTGAACAACCATCCCACTCCTCTCCTCTAGACCGGGATTCCTTTCTTCTGAGCTGCTACACAAACTTACCAGCGGCGAATATACACATTCATGCTGCCATCAGCCATCATTTGCGCCAGCTTACGTTTTAAAAACAATCGTAGTGGCAGCCTGGTCAGGGGGACAAGGAATAAAAAGCCGAATGTGTCAGTTATTAAGCCGGGAGTGAGCAAAAACGCGCTTCCTACCAGGATAAAGAGGCCGTCCAGCAATGCATCGCCGGGTAACTCTCCTCCCTCAAGCTGATATCGCAAACGACCTAATACCGCTAACCCCTCAGCCTTGGCCAGAATAACGCCAATAAACCCGGTTATACCCACCAGCACAATCGTCAGCGGCGCACCCACCACTTTACCCAATTCTATAAGCAAATAAAGTTCCACTAGCGGAACAATGGTAAATAACAATAACAGTTTAAAAAACATGCCAAGCCTCCTTTATCCTTATCTAATTAGTATATTACATCTTGGAGGCGTTTCCTTCAATACCAATCGAGAACCGTCCTGAATTTGTGCGCAAAAAAAGCGGGAAGGTCATTTGACTCTTCCCGCTTATTTTTGAATTACCGGCGTGCGTTATTCAGGGCTTCTACTACAGCTTCAATAGCTTTTTCGGAAGTACCAGTAGCGCCGGAAACCAGTTCTACATCGGTGTCGTTAGCTTCTACAAACCGGGCAGCCATGGTCTCATGGGCTTCCTGGAGGTCTTCGCCAGTGAAACCAGCAGCTTCGCTACCATAGGTTTCGTAGTCTTTGAATTCCAGGGCATCGTCAACGCGAGTGGTTTCACGGAGGTTAACAGCAGTGATTTCATCGTTGTTAATTGTAACCAGGGCTACAACCATACCACCACGGTCGTCCATGCTGGAAACGCCCATGAAAGTGCCGTTTACGAACTCGGAATCAGCGTCTACCAAAGCTTTGTCCAAAGCGACTTCAACAGCCAGCTTGGCTTTTTCGGAAGTGCTGGTGGCGCCAGTCACATCGTCAACTTCCCAGCTGTTGGCTTCTACCATGGCGGCAGCCAGGGCTTCGTGGGCTTCCTGGAGGTCGTTGCCGTCAAAGGTGCCTTCACGGCCGTAGGTAGCGTAGTCTTTAGCTTCGTCAAACTGAGTGTACTCAACAAAGCTAATGTTGGTGATTTCGTCACCTTCGATGGTTACAGTGGCTTCTACATAACCACGGTCACCAACAACACCTTGTGCGGTGTAGGTGCCATCTTCATAGGTGGAGCTGCCACCGCAAGCGGTTAGGGCCATGGCCAAAACTATTACCAAAGATACAGCAAAAAGCTTCTTCATTAAAATACTCCTCTCCAACCGGAAATTTTTATGTGAAACTCCGTCGCCGGAGCTATCACCTGGGATTGTGCTCACAAGAACAACATCTTCAAAAAATAAAGTGAAATCTTGTACGTAGTTGAGCGCGAAAACTGTTGAAAATAGGGATTGGCGGGCACAGCTGACTGCGCCCAGCCATAAGTAATCTTTATCACTACCTATTTTACTCATAGAGCGGTAATTTTGCAATACCCAATTGGGGCATTTTTAGCCAGCCACATTTGCCTGGCCCCGATAGACCAGCCCGCGACCTGTGTCAATACTCACAACCTGGCCATCCCCTAGAATACCGGTAGCGCCCTCGGCGCCGGAAACAACGGGGATTCCCAGCTCCAGGCCTAAAATTGCAGCATGGGATGTAAGCCCGCCTTCCTCGGCGATAATGGCAATTATTCCCTCCATATGCTGGACCATTTCCCGATCAGTGCTGTGGGTAACGAGAATCTTGCCCGGAGCGGCCTTTTCCTTCAACTCACGGGCGTTTTTGGCGACTATCACCGGGCCAAAGGCGGGACGGGAGCCAATACCCTGGCCGCGAACTACCACATCGCCAACCACATGCACTTTGAGCAAATTGGTGGTTCCCGGTACGCCCACAGGCACACCGGCGGTAATTACCACCAAGTCGCCCTTTTTGATTAGTTCTTTGCGCAAAGCAGTAGTAATCGCCTCATATATCATTTGGTCGGTGTTGTCTGTTGCCCTGCCAATCAGAGGCATAACTCCCCAGGTCAGAAGCAGTCGCCGCATGACTTCCACCTTAGGTGTAACAGCAATCACCGGCGCCACTGGTCTGTATTTGGAGACCATGCGGGCAGTGTGGCCGGACTGGGTAGACGTGATAATTGCCGACGCTCCCAGTTGTTGTGCTGTCTGGCGACTGGCGAAACTGATGGAATCGGTCACTGTCCACTGGCGCCCGTTTTTGTGTATAGCCAGGAAACGCTCACATTCCAAGGACTGTTCGGTATGAATTGCCAGTCGGGCCATGGTCGCCACCGATTCCACCGGGTAGCGACCGGCGGCGGTTTCACCGGAAAGCATGATCGCGTCGGTACCGTCAAAGATGGCGTTGGCCACATCGCTGGCCTCCGCCCGAGTCGGCCGCGGATTACGAATCATCGAGTCCAGCATTTGGGTGGCGGTTATCACCGGCTTGGCCATCAAATTGCAGCGGCGAATCATGTCCTTCTGGGCAAGGGGGACCTCCTCGGGGGGAATTTCCACGCCCAGGTCGCCCCTGGCCACCATTAACCCGTCTGCCACCTTGAGGATGCTGTCGAGATTATCGAGCCCCTGGCGGTTTTCGATTTTGGCAATGATTGGGATATCGCTATCATGCTCCTCCAGCAGCCGCCGAATCGCCAGAATATCGCCGGCGTCACGCACAAAGGAAGCAGCAATGAAGTCCAAACCTTGTTCAATACCGAAGAGAATGTCCGCTATGTCCTGTTCGCTCAGGGCTGGCATTGAGACTTTGGAGCCCGGCAAGTTAACACTCTTGCGGTTGCTGACCTCGCCTCCATTGACAACACGGCAGTTGATATCGGAGCCGGCGACAGCTTCGACAACCAGCTCTACCAGCCCGTCATCGATAAGCACCGTGCGGCCGATTTCCACATCCTCCGGCAAATCGGCGTGATTGACGCTAACTCGGTTTTCGTCACCTTCCAACTCCCGGGTGGTAAGAGTAAACTTTTGACCAGCTACCAGTTGAACCTTGCCATTTTTAAAAGTGCCCAGGCGAATCTCGGGGCCCTTGGTATCCAGGAGAATTGCCACTGGCAGTCCGGTTTCATCACTGGCCCGACGCACCAATTCAATGCGTTCTTTATGTTCAGCATGGGTGCCATGGGAAAAATTCAGGCGGGCAACATTCATACCGGCCTGCAGCATCGTTTTAAGCACCCCCAGCTCAGTGCTGGCCGGTCCGATGGTGCAGACTATCTTGGTTCGGCGCATACATGCACCTCCTATATCGAAAGTATTTTCGTCAAATTGTAGATCTTCTCATCGAAATTAGGCGGCTGATTAAAGGCGCATTCTAAATCCACCGCCTGATACTTGCCCTCCCTATACGCAATCATCTTACCGCTATCACCGGCCAATAGGGAATCCACCGCTTCGGCGGCCATGCGGCTGGCCAACACCCGATCGAAGGCCGTGGGGGCACCGCCCCGCTGCAAATGACCAAGCACAATAACCCGTGTGTCATGACCGGTGCGTTCCTTAATTGCGCTGGCCACATCATAACCGGTGGCCACCCCTTCGGCAACCAGAATGATACTATGGAGCTTGCCCCGCTTACGCCCCTTTTCCAGCCGGGCACAGACTTCGTCCAGGTCGTACGGCCGCTCAGGAATCAATACCGACTCAGCGCCGGCGGCCAGCCCTGCAGCCAGCGCGATTGCGCCTGAGTCCCGGCCCATGACCTCGACGACAAAAGTCCGCTGATGGGAAGTGGCTGTGTCGCGGATTTTATCAATCGCATCGGCAGCGGTGTTAATGGCCGTATCGAATCCTATGGAGAAATCGGTGCAGGGGATGTCGTTATCGATGGTGCCTGGAATACCAACGGCAGCCACGCCAAGCCGCTGCAAGGCCTGGGCGCCGCGGAAGGAACCGTCACCGCCGATGACCACCAAGCCGTCGATACCATGGCGTCGGAGGTTTTCCACCCCCCGTTGCTGGCCCTCGGGAGTTTTGAACTCCTCACAGCGGGCGGTGCGCAGAACTGTACCGCCTCGCTGAATCACATCCGCCACCGACCCCAAATTAAGGGGGAAGATGTTGTTATTGATTATGCCACGAAACCCTTCACGAATACCATACACCTGACAGTCATGAAAAATACCCTTCCGCACCACAGCACGCACCGCGGCATTCATGCCCGGGGCGTCTCCGCCGCTGGTCAGGACAGCAATTTTTTTCTGCATACTTTCACTCCTTTGCCCGGGACATTATCTGTCCCGGCGGGACAAGTTCTTTACTTTCTATTTTAGTGCTAAACTGCCATAGGTTGCAAGGGAAAAAACTAATTTTCTCCCCCGAGAAACTGTTCCATTTCCTCCCGGTGAGCGAGGCCAATCAAGCTAAGGACCGGGAGCACGAAGGCAATGCCCGTGCCGGGGCATTTAAGATTGCCGGCCTCAACCAAACCGGCGGTGATCTCCTTGGTTTTATCGGCCTCAGAGAGGATTACCACCACTTCTTTGGCAGCATCCATGGTCAAGCCGAAAAATTTATGGGCCTCGTGTATACCCGTCCCCCGGGCATAAAAGACAGTCGCCCCTTTGGCGCCAGCGGCCTTAGCCGCCTCCACAAGTTTATCTGCCTTCCCCCGCTGGACAATCACGAAAATTGCGTTGAACTCCATATGTTTACCTCCCTAGAATCTAAAAATCAGCCCTGCCAGCTGTACGGTGATGATTGGTCCTGCGGAAGCCAGGGCGATGATGCCAAATCCATCTAAAAGCGGGTCCCGCCCACCCAGAACAGCCGACAGGCCAACTGCCAGGGCAAGATTTAGGGGAACCGTCACCGGACCTGTGGTCACCCCCGCGGAATCGTAGGCAATTCCGGTCGATGCCTCTGGGGAAAGCCATGTCAGCACTATAACCAGCAAATACACGGGAATCAGAATATATGAGTTGGGCACTTTGTATATAATCTTGGCCAAACCACCGGCCACACCCACAGCCACGCCCAAGGCAACGATATGCACCATCATCCGGCTGGAGATTGCCCCCTGGGTCAGATTGTCTACTTCCTGGGACAGGGCCAAGAGCGCCGGTTCCGCCAACGTCGCCAAATAACCGAGGAAAAAGCCGAAAACGATGACCAGCAGCACGCTCTCCCGTTTGGGCAAATTTGTGCCCAAGGTCTCCCCCAGGGGCAATAGCCCGATTTGTAAACCCACTGAAAACAAGAACAGGCCTGTAGCGGCTAACCCCACTCCCAGTACCAGGGTCCGGATATTCTCCAGTGGTTGGCGCAGGACCAGGAGTTGAAAGCCAATCAAGAACACTGTAATCGGCACAATTCCGCGCATCGTTTCCGCAAACAGACGGCCAACTTCGCTTATGTGCATTATATCCCCCCTTGTTTCAAAGTAGCAAAAGGGCCTGGTGGCAGGCCCATGCTTCTATTCTTTAAATTCCGGCTTGCGACGCTCAATAAATGCCGTCATACCTTCTTTTTGATCGACGCCGGTGAAGAGCTGGGCAAATAATTCCTGCTCCCGGGCAAGACCGGGGTCGTCGCCTGCAGTCACAGCTGCCTTGGCCGCCCGCAACGCCCGCAGGCTTTTTGTCGCCAGCTTGTTGGCAAAGGCCAGGGTTTCCGGCAGCAAATCTTCGGACGCAAAGACCCGTTCCACCAAGCCCAGCTCCAGGGCCCGGGCTGCATCCAGGGTGTCACAACCGTAGATCAATTCCAGGGCCCGGCCCCGCCCTACCAAGCGGGCCAGTCGCCGGGTGCCGCCAAAACCGGGAATGATCCCCAGGCCCAGTTCCGGCTGGCCGAATTTGGCTTTTTCAGAAGCAAAGCGCAAATCCGCCGCCAGCGCCAGCTCACAGCCGCCCCCCAGGGCGTAGCCGTTGACAGCGGCAATCACCGGCTTGGGCAGACTTTCCACCAGGGCAAAAACCCGGTGGCCAAGGCCGGAAAACTCAAAGGCCTCCCGTTCGGTCATATCCTTCATCTCGGCAATATCTGCACCGGCGACAAAGGCCTTGCTGCCGGCGCCAGTGAGCACCACCGCTTTGACATTGTCATCGGTCTTGAGAGCAGTCAACTCCAGCTCCAGCTCCTGCAGGGTCCGCACGTTCAGGGCATTGAGTTGTTTTTCCCGGTCTATGGTAACAACAGCCACCCCCGCATTGGTTTCCACCCGAACCGGCATTATTGCCCCTCCCGGTAATCGTAGAAACCGCGGCCGGATTTGCGGCCCAGCCACCCCGCCAGCACATATTTCCGCAGCAACGGACAGGGCCGGTATTTGTCGTCGCCCAGGTCCTTATGCAGCACCTCCATAATTGCCAGGCAGACATCGAGACCGATCAAGTCCGCCAGAGCCAGGGGGCCCAGAGGATGGTTGGCGCCCAGAGTCATGGCCTGGTCTATGTCCTTGGCTTCGGCCACACCTTCCATTAACAGGTAGCTTGCCTCGTTAATCATCGGGATCAATACTCGGTTGACAACAAAGCCGGGAGCGTCGTTGACCTGCACCGGGGTCTTGCCCATGGCCAGGGCTGCTTCCCGGGTCCGCGCCAGATTATCTGCACTGGTGGCGGCGCCACTGATCAGCTCCACCAGCTTCATCACCGGCACCGGATTCATGAAATGCATGCCAATCACCCGCTCCGGACACTTGGTATAGCCGGCGATTTCGGTAATCGAAATTGACGAAGTGTTGGTGGCGAGGATTGCCGTTTCTTTACAAACTCCCGCCAATTCAGCAAAGAGCTGCCGCTTGATGCTGCGGTCCTCAATTACCGCCTCGATCACCAAATCGGCAGTATCGGCCTCAGCCAGCGATTTGGCAATGGCGATTCGCCCCAGGATCTCCTGTCGGGTCGCTTCCTCCAGCCGTCCCTTGGCCACCTGCTTCGCCAGCCCCTTGTCGATGCGGCCAACTGCCTTTTCCACCAATTCATTCTTGATGTCATAAAGCTTGACGGCAAAACCTGCCTGGGCCGCAACCTGGGCTATACCGGCGCCCATTTGTCCCGCACCAACAACAAATACATTTTCCATCGATAAGACCTCCCCTTTTCCGCTTTTTTCCTAGTATAGTATTCTCTGATTCACCAAAGATTACCTGCAAAAAGGAGGGGCGCCTGCGCCCCTCCTGCTGTTTATTTAATGCTTGCCAGTTCCCGGGTGCGCTTGGCGACCGCTTCCGGGTCGACGGTGATGCCGGCCACGCCGGTGTCCATGGCTGTCTGGGCCACCGCCGCCGCCACAGCTGGCGCCACACGGGGATCAAAGGGGCCAGGGATGATGTACTCGGGCTTCAGTTCCTCCGCGCTAACCAAGTCGGCAATCCCCTGGGCGGCAGCGATCTTCATTTCTTCGTTAATATCGCTGGCCTGGGCGTCCAGGGCGCCCCGGAAAAGACCGGGGAAGGCAAGAACGTTGTTAATCTGGTTGGGATAATCGCTGCGACCGGTGCCGATTACCGATGCGCCTGCCTCTTTAGCCAAAGCAGGATCAATTTCCGGTGTCGGGTTGGCCATGGCGAAAATTATCGGGTCCGGCGCCATCGAACGCACCATCTCGGGGCTGAGCACATTGCCTACCGAAAGGCCGACAAATACATCGCAGTCTTTGACTGCATCGCCCAGTTTGCCGCTGATCCGCTCCGGGTTGGTCATTTCCGCAATCTGCTCTTTAAAGGGATTCATCCGCTCGGTGCGGCCCTTATAAATAGCTCCGGTTGTGTCACACATAATCACTTTTTCCACGCCCATGCTCATCAAAAGCTTGGTAACGGCAATTGCCGAAGCACCGGCGCCGTTTACCGCTACCCGAATATCGGCGATGTTTTTCTTTGCCAGTTTCAGGGCGTTGAGCAGGGCTGCGGCGGTAACAATCGCGGTGCCGTGCTGATCGTCGTGAAAGATGGGAATGTTTGTTTCCTTCTTTAACCGCTCTTCAATCTCAAAACAGTCAGGGGCAGCAATATCTTCAAGGTTGATGCCACCGAATGTGGGCTGCAGCAGTTTTACAGTCCGGACGATCTCATCAATATCGGTGGTGTCCAGGCAAATCGGGATGGCATCGACGCCGGCAAATGATTTAAAGAGCACTGCCTTGCCTTCCATTACCGGCATTGCCGCTTCTGGTCCGATATTGCCCAGGCCAAGTACCGCGGTGCCATTGGAGACGACGGCGACAAAGTTGCCCCGGGCGGTGTATTCATTAACTGTCTTCACGTCCTTATGTATTTCCAGACACGGTTCAGCAACGCCGGGGGAATAGGCAAGACTCAAATCATTGGCATCCCGCAGGGGAACCTTGCTGGTGACGGCAAGTTTACCCTGGTTGTCACGGTGGAGTTTCAGTGCTTTTTCGCGCATCAAATACCCTCCCAAAATAAATTTTTCACAAATATTATATGGCCTCAGATTCGGCAAGTCAACCAAAAGCCCACCTATTGGTGGGCCAAGCGAGCAGCGGCGGCTGCAGCCACAGCTGCTACCAAGTCATCCAAAAAGGTGTTTACAACCCCTTTTTGCTTGCTATTGATATTCTCAAGAATCCCCGTCTTTACTTTGTCCAGGTAACCAAAATTGGTAAAGCCGATACTCCCGTAAATGTTGGTGATGCTCAGGGCCAGAACTTCATCGATGCCGTACAAGGGATCGTCTCGGGTCAAAATCCCCAACAAAGGTTCCGGGAGCAATTCTTTCTCCGCGTAAATATCCAAAGTGATTCCCGTCAGCATTGCATGGAGCACTTCCCGCTTTTCCAGCACCCGCTGGACATTTTCCAGGCACTCCTCCAACGTCAGCTCCGGATTGTATGGAAGTTGGAGTTCCAGCACCAACTGGGCAATGCTCTCTAAACTCACGCCTCGCTCGTTTAGCATTTTAACGACTATTTCCCGCACCGCTAACACCTCCATATACAGACTATTCGCCACCGGCTGCCTGTTTTACCTTTTTTAGAACGACACAAGATTTTCCCAGCAACTCTTCCAGCTGCCGGATCAGGTTTTCACAGGGGTCGACGGGAAATTGATCCAGTAAGCGCGTGCGGTTGATCTCCGGCAAGTACAGATAGACAGCTGTATCACCGGGAAACTGTGCCAGGGCATAAAACACCCGATTCAACAAATCTTCGTTCTCGCGGTCCTCGAATTTTAGATACAATTTGTGGGTCCCATTGGGCGCCTGGAGCCGGGTGACCGAGGCGGGCATCAGTTTGGGCTGGTCTTGGGTCTGGAATTCCGCCCTTCCCCGTACCAAAAGCGGCCCCTTTTCCTTGAGCAGCTCGCCGCAAGTCCGCAGCATCTCCTCAAAGAAAATTAGTTCCACCGAGCCGAACTGATCCTCTAAGGTCACAAAGCTCATGGGCGAGCCGCGGCGGGTGATAATCGTGCGCCTGGCTGTGACAATCCCCGCCACCGTTACCTCCTTGCCGTCATGGGTATCGGCATTGAGGCCTGATATTGGCAGCACATTCAGGGAATCTAAAAGTTCCAGGTACTCCTCCAGAGGATGCCCCGTGATATACAGCCCCAGCGCCTCTTTCTCGGCGGTCAATATCGCATCCCGGGACAGAGGCTCCACAGGTGGCAGGGCTTCTGCTGCCGGTCCATCATCTTCAATCAGCGAGAAGATGTCCATCTGGCCGCTGATTTTCTGCTTGTGGATGCGCGCCGCCCGGGCCAAGACATCCTCCAGAGCAGCCAGCTTCTGACCACGGTGCCCGGGCAGGCCGTCGAAGGCGCCGCCTTTGATCATATATTCCAGCATCCGCTTGTTGCAGCGGCCGTTCATTCGCTCGCAAAAGTCCGAGAGACTGGTGAAATCTCCACCTTGTTCCCGCTCTTCCAGCATTTGCTCCACCGCGGCGGCGCCGACATTTTTCACGGCGCCAAGGCCAAACCGAATTTTATCTTCCACCACAGTGAAACTGACGCCGCTCTCGTTGATATCCGGCGGCAAAACTTCAATGCCCAGACGGCGACAGTGGTCGATGTAAAAGGCGACCTTATCGCTGTTACCCATGGCGCCGCCCAACATCGCAGCCATGAATTCAATCGGGTAATTGGCCTTGAGCCAGGCGGTCTGGTAGGCCACCAGGGCATAGGCGGCCGAGTGGGATTTATTGAAGCCATAATCGGCAAACTTGACAATCAAATCATATATATCCCCAGCCTGCTTCTCGGTAAGGCCGTTTTTGTCCTTACAGCCCTGGATAAAGATCTTGCGCTGCTCCTTCATGACATCCAGCTTCTTTTTGCCCATGGCCCGGCGCAGGAGGTCGGCTTGTCCCAGGCTAAACCCGGCCAGTTCCGCAGCGGCCAACATGATCTGCTCCTGATAGATCATGATCCCATACGTCTCTTTCAGCAGCTCCTCCAGTTTCGGGTGGGGGTATTTGACCGGCGTCTCCCCGTGTTTACTGGCGATAAAGGCAGGAATCTGTTCCATGGGGCCGGGCCGATAGAGGGCAACCAGCGCGACGATATCCTCAAAGGTCGAGGGTTTGAGTTCGGTCATCACCTTGCGCATGCCGTCGCTCTCCAGCTGGAACACGCCCAGGGTGTTGGCATCGCACAGCAGCTTATATGTGGCCAGATCGTCCAGGGGAATGTTGGCAATATCCACATCAATGCCCCGGGTTTGGCGAATGTTCTGCACCGAATGATTGATGATAGTCAGCGTCCTCAGGCCGAGGAAGTCCATTTTTAAGAGGCCCAGTTCTTCCAGAGTGGTCATGGGGAACTGGGTTACCAGCCCTTCCTCGTCATTGCCCTGGAGCGGCACATAATTGACCAGCTCCTCTTTGGCGATTACGACCCCGGCGGCGTGCATCGAGGCATGGCGGGCCAGCCCCTCCAGTTTGCGGGCGATGTCTATCAGTTTGGCCACCCGCTCGTCTTCCTTGACCAAAGTTCTCAGCTCGGGCTGCGCCTCTAAAGCCTTGTCGATGGTCATCTTCAATTCCTCGGGGATCAGCTTGGCGATGCGGTCGGTCTCGGCAAAGGAAAAACCCATGGCCCGGCCCACATCCCTCACCACCGCCCGGGCGGCCATTGTCCCGAAGGTGATGATTTGGGCAACCCGTTCCCGGCCGTATTTATGCATAACATATTCCATGACCTCTCCCCGGCGTTCATAGCAGAAGTCGATATCAAAGTCGGGCATCGACACCCGCTCCGGATTGAGGAAGCGCTCAAACAGCAGCTTATAGGGCAGAGGGTCGATATCGGTGATCCCGAGGATATAGGCGACGATGCTGCCGGCGCCGGAGCCCCGGCCGGGACCGACGAGGATGTTATTGCGCCGGGCAAAATCAACAAAGTCCCAGACGATGAGAAAATAACCGGAATAGCCCATGCGCTTGATTACCGAGAGTTCGAATTCCATGCGCTCCCGGACTTCCTCAGTCGGTTCCGGATAGCGCCAGGTCAGTTGCTCTTCGCATAAGTGCCGCAACCAGGTATCGGGGTTATGCCCTTCCGGCACCGGGTAGTCGGGCATGTGCATGGTCTCAAAATCCAGCTCCACATGACAGCGCTCGGCTATTTTTAACGTATTTTCCACGGCCTCCGGACACCAGGCGAAGAGTTTGGACATCTCCAGGGGCGATTTTAAGTAAAACTCGTCATTGGGAAACCGCATCCTGTTTTCATCATCCACCTGCTTGGCGGTTTGGATGCACAGGAGAATATCATGGGCCTCGGCATCCTCCCGGCGCAGGTAATGGAGGTCATTGGTGGCCACCAACGGAATATCCAGTTCTTTACTCATCGCCGCCAACGCCTCGTTAACTTCCTTTTGCTCCAGCATCTGATGATCCTGGAGTTCGAGATAAAAATTTTCCGGGCCGAATATATCTCGGAATTCTCTGGCCAGTTCCCGGGCGCCCTCAGTGTTGCCGCGCATCAGCAAAGTTGGAATCTGACCGCCCAGGCAGCCGGAGAGGCAAATCAGGCCCTGGGAATGCTTGCGCAATAGCTCCCGGTCCACCCGGGGTTTGTAATAAAAGCCCTCCCGGTTGCTGAGGGTGACCAATTCCATCAGATTTTTGTATCCCTGGTTGTTTTCCGCCAAAAGCACCAGGTGGTAGAGATTGTCCTCGCGGCTGCCTTCCTTGACGAAGCGCGACTCCGGGGCCACATACACCTCGCAGCCCAGAATCGGCTTGATGCCTGCCTTATGCGCCGCTTTGTAAAAATCCACAACTCCGTACATAGTACCGTGGTCGGTAATTGCCATGGCCGGCATCTTCATTTCTACCGCCGCCGCCACCAGTTCTTTTATCTTGGCGGCGCCGTCCAGCAGCGAGTATTCAGTATGGTTGTGCAGGTGGACAAAGCCACCGGTTTTTGTAGTCATCGGGTAAACCCTCCCGGAAGCGTAATATAGCCACCTCCCGGCCCATAAACTCTAGGGGAGGTGAGAAAACTGTCTACTAATTATGTATATACTTTGGTCCTCGACTTCCTGATTGCACTGGGTGTCGTTGTCGGCGGCGCCCTGGTGGGGGCGCTAGCGGCAATCCTAACCAACCGCCCACCGCTGCACCTGATGGTTGACTTGGCTGAACGCCTGAAAATCTGGGCCCTGGTCAGCGCCTTGGGTGGCACATTCGGCACCATCCGCGCCCTGGAAAGCGGACTGTTTGGCGGACAGCTTGGGGTAGTGGCCCGTCAGAGCACAATCGTGCTCAGCGCCTTTTTGGGCGCCCATCTCGGTTACTTGCTGATTACCTATCTGGCCCGGGGCAGCCTGAAATGAGAATCGTCGCCGCTCTTCTCCTGGGCGCGCTAGCAGGGGCAGTGCTGACCGCTTTGACGGCAGGTCGCCAGCTGGACGCAAGCCACTTAGAACGCCGCGCCTTGCAAAACAAGGTCGTGGAGCTCCAGGAGACGGTGGAACGTCTGGAAAACTCGCTGGCTGAACAAAGGCAACAGTTCATGACCGTCCAAGAGGTAAAGGTCAGCCTGATCGAGCCCCCCGACCCCTTTGTCGCCCTCGAGTTGGAGGAAGCCGCCCACCGCCTGCTCAGCGACCTGATTGGCAAGGATGTAGCAGAGCTGGACTTACGGCTGGTCCACAACCTCCTGGACCAGCGAATCGTGGAAGCAGAGGGCAAACGCTTTCAGTTTGAGGTGCAAGGTCTGCACCTCTACCAGCGGGTAGAAGTGCTCTTGAAGCCGAAAGCGCTCAGCGACCAGCAGGACGAAATGTAATTAGTCCAGACTCTGGAGTGATGCCACCGCCTTGCACACTACTTCGTTTCCACACTTCACCACTAAATCCACCTTGCCAAAATGGCGGCCGGAATCGATGACGCCGGCGCGAATCTCCATTTCCGACTCCGGCGGCACCGGATGCAGGAAGTATACTGAAATTGAGTCCAACACGAGATCTTTGAAGCCCGCTCGCTGCATGGCGAATTCAGAGGCGGCGGTGAGCAAAGTCATCAGCGACCCCGGGGACACGCTGCCGCCCCGGTCCATGGCCACCGGCGGCATCTGCCCTTTGAGGACAGTGGCCGTTTCTAAACTCTGCTTGCTGAATTGGCTAAGCAGGATGTCGCCGTGGGTCATCTGCACCTGAGGCTGGCGCTGGGCCAGCTGCAGTGCTTTCAGGACATCCTGACGGGTGACAACCCCCAACAGCTTTCGCTCCTCCACAACCGGTACCAACTCGATGCCCTGCCAAACCATCAAATGGGCCACCGAGGCCAGCGAAGAGCGGGGAGTAACAGTGTAAGGTTTGGTGGTCATTATCCGCTCCAAGGGCGTTTCCGGATCAACCCCCGCTACATCCCGGTTGGTGACCATGCCCACTACACGTTCCTGGACATCGACCACGGGGAAACGGCTGTGTCCGCTTTGCCGCGCCTGAATCAGCCATGCTTCGGCCAAATCATTTTCCTGCAGAAAGATTGGGTCGCGCACCATAATATCCTCCACCCGCAGGATATCCTTTTTGATCATTCGGTCAAAGATTGCCCGGTTAATCATTGTCGCGATTGTAAATGTGTCGTAACTGGAAGATATTAAAGGCATTTGCAAATCGTCTGCCATGTCCCGGATTTCCCCAGCGGCATCAAAGCCGCCAGTGATCAACACTGCCGCTCCCATCTGCAGGGCCAAGCGCTGGGCCTCCTCCCGATCGCCGACAATCAGCAGGCTGTCGGGTTCTATGTATCTGGCCATCGAGCCCAATTCCATTGCGCCGATGAGAAACTTGTTCAATGACTTATGCAATCCATCCCTGCCGCCCATGATTGAACCGTCGACAATATTGACTACCTCGGCAAAGGTCAGGTGCTGAATGTCCCGCTTGACTTTCTTTTCGATGCGAACGGTGCCGACCCGGGGCATCGAGCTGACGAGCCCCAGATTTTCCGCCTCTTTAATCGCACGATAGGCAGTTCCTTCGCTCACTTCCAGGGAGCGGGCCATCTGGCGCACCGAAATCTTTTCTCCCACCGCCAACCCTTCTATATGCTTTAGAAGCTGTTGATGCTTGGTCATCGTTAACCCCTCCCCGCCTGAACTGTATTTAATTATAGCATATCAGACGCCATGCTGCCTGTCTCGAACCGGCAGTTTTTTATGCTGCCGGGAGCGGGAAAGCCGGCGCAAAAGCGCCTGGCTGCGCGCCCTGGCCTGCGCCTTATCCAGTTTATGCCAGTAGCCCAGCGCCGCTGCCAATGCGCATAAATACCAGAGTAAACTAAACCAACCCCGAACACCGCCGGCAAAGGGCGACGGCAAAATATAGAGCGCAACTGCAGTCATCAAAATAACAATTGCAATCCCCAACCCATAAATAAATGCCAACTCCCGAACCCCCTTTTTGCTAACCTATGACAGCTTGTCAAAAAATACGACAGCCAGCGGGGATGTTTCCCACTGGCTGTTTGTCAGGCAGCTGCCTTTCTGTTGGACTCCCACTTCCACTTGGCGGCAATTCGCAACAGGCACTCCAGCGGGCCTTTTTTGTAATAGCGGTAGAACCAGTTACTGAAGCCCGAAGCCAGCAGCATGTAAAGGATTGTAACAACAGCTGGTAGCCAGAAGGGATAGAGCAGGGGACCGGCGGCGGGCCACAGTGTATGAACACCGGGAACCAGGAGTGCAAGAAAAACTGTGTGGGAGATATAAACTGTCAGCGCCATTCTTCCGACCCGGCCCAAGCCCCGGCCCCAGTGTTGGGACAGAAGCTGACAAACGGCAATAATCAGGGCCGATGAAGCTGCGGTAGATACCATGTATAGCGGCGTATGGGGCAGGATATCAATTTCCAGCCACATCGAATCTGTGAACGCTGGAATTAGCAGGGTAACGGGCAGGACCAGGACCGCACCGGCCAAAAGGCGCTTGAGCACCCGGGTACTGGTGAGGTTTAAGCGCCCAAGGGTCATGCCCAAAAGCACCAGTCCAAACTTGGGAATCAGCGGATACATCCCATTATACAAAGTGTGCTGGATGAATCCAAGCGGTGACCAAAAAACAGAGTTCACATAGGTGATCGTATACGAGGTGCGGGGAAATTCGTCGAAACCGGCGGCCACCAGAGCCCGTTTTGTGGTCCAAAAGGAATCATAATCCGTAAGACCATACACCACCGGCACGGCCACAACCAAAGCTGCGGCCAAGAGCAGCAGATAGCGAGAACGGACTTTCAGGAGCGGAATTGCCAGGACGGTCATAATCCCCATGATATGCAAAATGTCCCCGGAATAATAAATCCGATAGACCAAACCGCAGAGAATTAAGGTCAGGCCCCGACGCAATAGCTCCAATCTGAGCCGGGGAAAGTCGGACCGGCGACCAACCTGGAGCGACCAACCGACCCCGGCCAGGACCAAAAACAGGCCCGCGCCCCGGCCCTGAAAAAACTGATACAGTCCAAAGTAAGCGGCCTCCAGTCCTTCCCGGGCAGTAACAGCCAATTGAAAGCGGTTGGTGGCATGAATCATTACCATCATGATGATTGCCACTCCCCTGGCCGTGTCAATACCGTTTAATCTGATATTTTTTCGCCTCCTTCCCTGCCAACGGGGACGTTTCAGTGTCTCTCAGTTCAAACCATGCACATCCCCATACCTAAACAACGCGAATAAAAGCGGCCAGTGGCATCTCTCCACTGGCCGTCAGTCACCTTAATTGCTGTATCGGGCTTCAATATCAGCGGCCAAATCGGCAATCATATCTTCGCCAACCGGACCATCGCCGGTCAACTCCCGAAGCTCCACAATAAAATTGAATAACCTTTGGGAGCTGGTCTGATAGGATTTACGCCTTGCTTCCGGCCCTTCGCCCAGGAAGTGCTCCATGTAGAGCACAGCATCCCTGTCCCGGGTGTACAGGGCGTAAAGCACCAGGCGCTCCTCATCCCCCATTTTCATAACCAAAATGTTGAAGGCTCGGTCATCTTGAAAATAGCTCCCAGGCAGGGTTTCGTTCAATTCCTGGGGGCGCCGGGACTCTTCATACCAGGATACCAATTGTTGGTGTACCGCTTCCGACTCAATATAAGTTGTGTCCGCATCTAAATCAGATTGAAATATAAATACCTCGCTGAGGGCATCCTGTCTTATTTCCGGTAGCTCAGCAGTGCTGCCGCAGCCGGCAAGAATCGCCAGGGCCAGAACGGCAATGATTAGTAACTTTTTCATTTTGACTCCCTCCTACAGAAGCTCCCGAGTGTTGTTGAGAACCGTGTCAATCTGGTCTGAACTAATTTGATAATGGGTGACCATCCGCACGCTCCGCTCACCGGTGGCATTGGCCAACACACCCCGTTCTTTCAGGGCGGCTACAAATGTCTCCGCCGAACCAGAAATATTGAAGCGCACGATGTTGGTCTGGACAGTATCCATGTCGATTTCAGCGCCCAACTCCGCCAGCCCCCTGGCCAATTGGGCCGCTGTCTGCTGGTCTTCATCCAGGCGCAAACGCATTTCATCGAAAGCAATCAGGCCTGCTGCCGCCAGCACCCCGGCCTGACGCATGCCGCCGCCCACCATCTTGCGGGCGCGGCGCGCCTTCTCGATAAACTCCGCCGGACCAACCAACAAAGAGCCCACCGGTGCCGCCAACCCTTTAGACAGGCAGAACATCACCGAGTCGGCCCCAGCCACCAGCGCATCCGGCTCGACATTCAGAGCCGTGGCGGCGTTAAATATCCGTGCCCCGTCCACGTGCACCCAGAGTCCAGCCTCCCGGGCAATTGCCGACAGTTTGTCCATATCTTCTTTGCTGACACAGGTGCCGCCACCCCGGTTATGGCTGTTCTCCAAACAGAACATGCGACTGACGGGAAAGTGAATGTCCCGGGCGCGAATTGCCTGACGCAAATCCGCAGCCGCAGGCGTACCGTTTACCCCGGGGATAGGATGAATTTGCACCCCGGCTAGGGCGGCAATCCCCGCCACCTCGTACCAGAACATATGCATCTGGGACTCCATGATGATTTCATCACCGCGCTCACAAACCGCAAGCACAGCAATCAAATTGACCATGGTACCGCTGGGCACAAACAGTCCTGCTTCCTTGCCCAGGATTTCCGCGCCCCGGGCTTCTAAGCGTTGCAGAGTTTTATCCTCCTGATAGACATCATCGCCCACCGGCGCAGCAGCCATGGCAGCCCGCATTGCGTCAGTAGGTTCGGTCACAGTGTCGCTCCTGAGATCTATAACCATTCCTTACACCACTCCCTTAATTAGAAAGAGCTTTTTCGCTTCTGATTAGTATTCAATAAACGGAGTTAAATCCCTGCAAGCAAAGAATGTTAAGTCAGAGTCGGAATAAAAAAACGACCCCAACCGGGGTCAGGGATAGATTATTCCTTTTTTTCAAATGAATTGGCGGCGCCACACTCGGCGCATTTACGGGGCTTGCAACGTCCTTCCCGCTCGGCATTGCATTCTTTACAGACAAAAACAGCCATTAATCTTCCTCCTCTAAGTTTTTTCGGGTGCAGCTGGGACAACATCCGTAGACCTCCAGACGATGCCCCTCAATAGTATGACTGGGCATGCATGACTGGATATTGGCGAGAAGATCCATGCAATTGGGACCCTCTATGTCCTCAACCTGGTCGCACTGGTCACAAAAGAAGTGATAATGTGGTTCGGGGTTGCCGTCATACCGACACTGACTGCCAGCATGCCGGAGTTCCTGTATAATCCCCTGCTGTTTAAGGATGCCAAGGTTTCTGTAGACTGTACCCAAAGAAACATTGGGCATTGTCTCCCTGACACGTTGATAGAGCCAGTCGGCTGATGGGTGGGCGGTTGTGCCTTTCAACAAATCCAAAATCAGCTGACGCTGTTTAGTATTACGTATCTTTGTCACATCCGGCCCTCCTTTCAGTAACAATTACTATTAAGATACACCTTTTAAGGGCGTTTGTCAAATTCTATTCTAAAATTTCTAGGAGCTGGTCCCAACTTCCCCGCCATGTTGGCTGATATTTGCTGTTGCGCTCAATCATATGGTCTTCCAACAAAAAGGTGTCAAAATCCAGCTCAGAAGCGGCCAGGTCCTCCAAGGGGTCATTGCCCACCATCAGGCAATCTTTGCCCTGCAGGTTAAATTTGTCGAGAATCTCTTGGTAGTAGGCTGGATTCGGTTTACAAAAGCTGCTGTTTTCGTAACTAGTAATGTGATCAAAGGGCATATCCGCCAGCCCCGCCCAGTGCAAGCGGGTCTCGACAGCGATACGCGGAAACAGTGGATTGGTGGCTACTACCACCTTAGCACCATGCTGTAGGGCCAGTTCCACCGCTTTCCGGGCCGAAGGTAAGGGCTCGATGCCATCGCCCAAGGCTTTGTATTCATTGGCATAAAAATCGTCAAACAGCGGCATCAGTTGTTCGGGCTGAGAATCAACTTTGGCAAAGAAGCTTTGTGCGAACACCTGCTCATTGGTGCCCCGGCCATCATTGGTTTGCATATCTTTGGTAGCAGCCATCAGGGATTTGACAAAATGCTCCGGAGGCACATGTCGGGCCACCTTTCCTGTCAGACCTCTGAGGTATTGCTCCAAAAACCGATCCATATCCAGTGCCAGCAATGTTCCGTCTAAATCAAAAAATATCCCCTTATATTTCATGCCTTCGCCTCCTGTGCTTTTGTATATAGTGCTTTCATCGTTAATGCATCTTCTGTCTGGGTACCTGCAGATTCACTGATAATCACCGGCGTCAGTTTGTCCCGGACAATTATTTCCGCCAGGGGTTCAAAATGGGGTCCATACTCGGTTTCAGCCATGGTCCGGTGGCGAATTTCCCCCTTGGCGCCGTATTCGATGGGACTGAAATGAACATGCAGGTTTTGCACCACTTCTGCCCCCAGGGCGCTGTCAATCTGGTCCAGCACCGCTTCAAATTCCTCACCGCTATTCACTTTGCCAAGCCCGCGGGTATGGAGATGGCCAAAGTCTATGGTGGGAATGAATTGATTGTCCAGCGTACATAAATACAGTACCTCTTCCAAATCACCCAATTGGTTCAGCTTGCCCATTGTTTCCAGGCATAAATAAATTCCGGGGTAGTCGGGCAGCAATTCCTCCACCACGCGACCCAGTAGTTTCTCCGCCCGGTGCAATGCCTCTTTACGGGTACTATCCTTGGCCACCGAACCGGGATGCACGACAATCCGACTCGCTTCCATCGCAGCAGCCGCCACCAGGGATTTGCGAATATGATTCAGCGAGCTCTCCATTACCTTGGCTTCTTTGGTGGCGAGATTGATGAAATAGGGTGCATGCAAACTGAGGGCGACCTGATTTTCGCTGGCCTTTGCCGCCAACTGCCGGCAGAAGTCCTCCTTAACCCGCACACCGCGCCCACATTGATATTCATAGGCATTCAGGCCCTGGGCAGCCAGGAATTCCGGCACATCCAACGATGATTTATAACCCGCGTCATAAAAGCTTTGGGAGTTGCCCGCTGGTCCAAATTTTATCATTATTAGCTCCCTTCAACAATTGTCAGGATTTCCGAGATATTCTCAATAATATACGCGGCGTCGCTGTGTTCCTCCGGGCTACCATAGCCATAAGTACAGGCCACGGGCACAAATCCATTGCCCCGGGCGGCGGTGATATCCGAATCCCGGTCACCCACCATCCAGCCCGGCGACAGCTTATGCTCCCGGACGGCGGCCGCCAGCAATTGCACCTTGGTTTCCGTCTTGTATTCGCCGGCGCTGTAAATACCGGTTAGATACGGGGCCAGGCCGTGATGACGACAGACGGATTTGACATAATCCTCGCCGCCGTTGGAGACTACAAACAATTGGTGTCCCCCCGCGGCCAAAGTGGCCAACGTTTCTGCTGCTCCGTCAAAGAGTTTGCCGGCATCCAAATCGATATTCCTTAGCTCATTATCCTCAATGATTTCCCGGGCAAGCTTCTTGACCTCGGGCTCGGCCCCGGGCAGAAGATAATCCCAAATTTCCTTGTCGGTCATCCCGTAGACACCCTTGATTTTTTCATCATCGGGAACCTCTGGCCAAAGACCGCGCTCCCGCAGGGTCTCAAACCCCTGGCGCATAGCCGGCAACGAAATCAGGTGCACCTGAAACAACGTACCATCAAGATCAAACATAATTGGTTTTTTATTATTCATGTATTAGATACCCCTCACAAAATTATAATATTCTTCGCCGCGAATCAGTTCCAGCTGACCGTTGCAAAAGTCAGTGAGCCAGGCTGCCAGCTGCTCAATTTCCCCCACAGCAATCCCCAGTTCCACACGAACTACATCAGTAAAGGCAGTGTCCAAAACAGTCAGTTTCCGTTCCCGCAACTGGTTTTCCAGCTTTCCGTACGCGGTGTAATCAATCACCGCTGTCAACCTTTGAAACAGCAGCTGCCTGCCCATGCCGGCGGCATCAAGTCCCGCTTTGGTCGCCTGGGAGTAGGCACGAATCAGACCGCCGCCCCCCAGGAGAATCCCCCCGAAATAACGGGTGACGACTACAGCGGTGTGCTCCAAATTTTCTTTGCGCAACACTTCCAGCATCGGGCGCCCGGCAGTCCCCGAGGGCTCGCCGTCATCGCTGGAACGCTGGGTGATGTTATCGACTATGTACGCATGACAGTTGTGGGCCGCATTCACATGTTTTTTGCGGATAGCGGCAATAAATTCTGCCGCCTCCGCTTCGTCAGCCACCGGACTGACCTGGGCGATGAACCGAGACTTTTTGATTACAATCTCGGCCTCGGCCGGGCTCGCCACAGTGCGATATTCACGCATCAAATCTGCTCCTTTCCATCTAAACCAACCCGGGATACTGCCATTGGCGCAGCCACTCATAAGCGGCCACGGCCACGGTATTCCCCAGGTTCAACGAACGATTGTCGGGGCGCATCGGTAGCCGGATGACCTCGCCCGCCGCCAACACTTCCGGGGGCAGACCCGTGGTTTCGCTGCCAAAGAGCAGCATGGCGTCCTCGGGATATGCAACTGCCGTGTGCCAGCGCGTTCCCTTGGTGGAAAAACAATAGAGCGGACGTTCCGGGAACATGTCCCGAAACTCATCCCAACTTTTATGCAGCTCCCAGTCCAGATGCTGCCAATAATCCAGGCCGGCCCGCTTCATATATTTATCAGCCAGTGAAAACCCCAAGGGTTCCACTAAATGCAGGCGAGCGCCCACAGAAACACAGGTCCGCCCGATATTCCCGGCGTTTTGGGGAATCTGCGGATGGACAAGGACAATTTCCAACACAAAAACTACTCCTTCCTCAGCTCACGATAACGGTCGCGGATGTTTTGAAAGTCTATCCACACCGGGCGCTTTTGTCGCGGGTCCCGGAGCAGGTAGGCGGGATGAAAGGTGGCAATAATCGCCGCCCGGCCCAGTTGGCGCCACTGGCCCCGATCCTTGGTGATACGCAGTTTCGGGTCAATCAGGGTGCGGCCCGCCAGCGCGCCCAGGCAGACGAGAATCTCCGGATCGACTAGCTCCAGTTGCCGTTCCAGCCAGGGCAGGCAACTCTTGACTTCATCTGGCTTGGGCAGCCGGTTGTTGGGTGGTCGGCATTTGACCACATTGGTTATGTAGACATCCTCCGGCGGCAGTTCGGCTGCGGCGAGTATTTTATCCAGCAGCTGGCCAGCTTTGCCGACAAATGGTTCGCCCAAGCGGTCTTCGTCGCCGCCCGGCCCCTCGCCCACCAGCATCACCCGTGCCCCGGGCGTGCCCCGGGCCACAACCACCTGCTTGCAGCCCGCCCGCAGCGAACAAGCAGTACATTTATAATTGGCTTCTGTCAAACTTTCAATGTCCGGATAGTGTAACATGTCCAGCATTTCAGTTCCCCCCTGCCAATAAAGTACCATAACTTATACATTTCGGCAAAGTCTGGCCGGTTCCTGCCTTGACAGCCCTGGGGCGCTGTGGTAAAACAGGAGAAATCAGGGGGTGAAAATTATGGATATAGTGACTGTTGAGAATCTACGCAAGGACTTCCGGGTGAAGCTTAAAGACCCGGGCTTGGGCGGCAGCCTGCGCGCCCTTGTCAAGGCCAATTACCGGGATGTACCGGCAGTGAAGGGCATTTCCTTTGCGGTGGCGGAGGGGCAACCCCTAGCCTTCATCGGCCCCAACGGCGCCGGCAAGTCGACGACGATAAAAATGCTCACCGGTATTCTCCATCCCAGCGGTGGCGAGGCACGGGTGCTTGGCCTCACGCCTTGGCAGCAGCGGCAACAGCTGGCCAAGCATATCGGCGCCGTCTTTGGCCAGAAGTCCCAGCTCTGGTTTCACCTGCCGCCCCGGGACAGCTTCGACCTCCTGGCCAAAATCTATGAGGTGCCATACCGCACCTACACCGACCGCCTGGCGGAGCTGATTGACCTCTTTGAGCTCACTGAGCTCCTGAATACACCGGTGCGCAAACTCTCCCTGGGCCAGCGTATGCGCTGCGAAATTGCCGCCTGCCTGCTCCACGGACCAAAGATCCTGCTTCTGGACGAGCCGACCATCGGCTTGGATGTGGTAGCCAGGGGCCGGATCCGCGCCCTCATCTCCCGACTCAATTCCCTGGCGGGAACCAGTGTGTTTTTGACCTCCCACGATGCCGGCGATATCGAGAAAATCTGCAAGCGGGTGCTGGTCATCAACCACGGCCAGATCATCCTCGACACCTCGGTCACGGAGCTTAAACGGCGCTACCTCAGGACCAAAATTGTCAGCGCCCGCCTGGCCACGCCTGTGCCCGAGTTCCAGATGAACGGCGTCGAAGTGCTCAAAAACCGGGAACACGGCATCAAACTCCAGGTGGACACCAGCTGCACCGCGGTGGAAACGGTAATCAGTCAGTTGATGCAGCGGGCCAGTCTGCCAGATATCAATATCACCGATCCGCCTTTGGAAGAGGTTATTGAACGGATCTATCAGGAGGGTGAAGGCGATGGCCCGGGCTGCTAAGTACCTGCACGTGGCCCGGATCAGCCTTACCAATCAGCTGGTCTACGCCTGGGACCTTCTGGGCCGCAGCCTCTTCTTCGTAGTTGTGCTCTTGATCTTCAACCAGCTTTGGCAGGCCACGGCCAGCGACACCCTCGCGGGCTTGAGCCGCAATCAATTGATCTGGTACTTGGTGCTCACCGAAACGATCATGCTTTCCACCCCCTCAGGGGTGATGCTGGGCATCGACAACGAGATTAAATCCGGCGACATCGCCTATTTGATCAACCGGCCGTATAATTACCCGTTCTTCATGTTCGGCCGCTACTGGGGCGAAACCCTGGGCCTGCTTGTGGTCAATGCCACCATCGGCACAGTGACCGCCCTGATTCTGGTGGGGCCGCCCGCCTTTGCCCTGGCCGCCCTGCCGGGCTTTGCCATCATGCTGGTTATGGCAATCTCTCTGCGCTTTTTCCTCAGCATGCTGATCTCCCTCAGCGCCTTTTGGGTGGAGGAGAGCCAGCCCTTCCACTGGATCAACGGCAAGCTGCTCTTCACCGTCGGCGGCATGTTTGTGCCCCTGGAGTTCTTCCCCGACTGGCTACAAACCCTTGCCGGCATCCTGCCCTTCAACCTGGTGCTCTACGCGCCGGCCAAAATCCTCGTGGACTGGCAGCCGGACTTGTTTGTAACACTCTTAAGCCGTCAAATCCTCTGGCTTAGCCTAACGGTGATGCTCAGCCAGTATATCTTCAGCCGGGGGGTGAAAAAGCTCAATGTTCACGGCGGTTAGAAAGTACTCGGATCTCTTGCTTCTGAACTTCAAGCTCAATCTCGCCTCGGCCATGGAATACCGGTTCAGTTTTTGGAGCCAGGTGCTGTTTATGATGCTAAACAATTTGTTCCTGCTTTTCTTCTGGTGGGTGTTTTTCAGCCAATTCGCCCTGCCAGGCTGGGACATGTCCGACATTCTCCTGCTCTACAGCCTGGTTTCCGGCTCCTTTGGGATCGCCGCCATGCTTGCCGGCAACAGCACCCGACTAGGGGAAATTATCGCCCGGGGAGAGCTGGATTACTACCTGCTTTTGCCCATCAACCCACTGTTCAATGTGCTCACTTCCCGGCTCCAGGTCTCGGCCGCCGGCGATTTGGCCTTCGCCTTGATGCTCGCACCCATCGCCCTGAATTTCGACCTGGCTTCAGTCGCCCTCTTCCTGGCGCTACTCTGCTGCGGGGCCCTAGTGCTCACCGCCTTTTGGACCAGCGCCGGCTGCCTCAGCTTCTTCTGGGGCTATAGTCAGGGCCTGGCCTCACTGGTCAGGGATTCGGTGGTGATGTTCTCCACCTACCCGGAAGCGATTTTTTCCGGCGGCATCCGCTTCATGCTCTTTACCATCATTCCCGCTGGCTTTGTCACCCATCTGCCCCTGACTCTACTCCGGGAATTCAGCTGGCTACGCCTGGGCGTGCTCCTGGCGGCAACGGCGCTCTTGCTCTCCCTGGCCTGCTGGTTGTTCCACGCCGGCCTCAAACGCTATGAGTCGGGCAACCTGATGGTTACACGGGTGTAAAAAGATTATTACACAGCTCTACAGTTCGTTTACACTTCCTTTACCGGCAGCAATTCCGACCAAAACTTGTATATAATACATCTACAAACAAGTGACCTGTCTAGCAGGCAGACACAAGTAAGAAGCATTGTAACAAGGAGGATGGAATGAAGAAATTGGCTTCTATGACCATTTTCGCCAGCGCTGTCGTCTGGGCCAGTGTGATTCTTGCCCTATTCTTTATCGCTCCGGAGTCTGTAGCGATGATAATCCCCTTCATCGGCGGCGGTATCGCCATCCAACTGGGATTCATCGCCAACCTGGCCAATCGGGTCATTGAATTGGAAAAGCAAAGCGCCAAGTAATCCTATACGTAAACAACCCCCGCCCACGCGGGGGTTGTTTGCATTCCGGGATTAACAGCAAACAAGAACAGGAAGGAAATGTAAGGAAAATGTTGAATAGATTAAGAAGGAAATGGAAATTCAAGGGTTAATGATGGGAGTGGGAGTTATTTATGAGAAGATATCTTAAACGTATCTTATTCGCAATCTTGATTGCCTTTATAATCTACTCCGGTTATAATCTCGTGGCGCATTTGACAAAACCATACCCGGAGCAGGAATTTTCTTTGAGCCAGCACTTATCTGCCAATGAGTGGGAGGTAAGTTTTGATACGTTGACTACTGACGGAAGCCGGTTACCCGGATACGAAAACAGGAGTTGGGTTCCTAGTGTTATTTGGGCGATTGATCTCACCATAATAAATAACGGGGAAGACAGTAGCTATGTCCGTAATGATATGTTCCATGTTTCCCCTACTGCAGGAACACCAGACCGAATATATGACGAGCCCAACAAAGCGATAATCTCTGAACTTGTTCAGCCAGGCGAAGCAATTCACCATCAGCTTGTGTTTCTTGTCAGGCGAAACAGCCGCTCGGTGCATGTTTTTTTCACACCTGATGGGCCTGAAGGAGAGGGGTTCTCCACTACAATTTCATTGCCCAGGGAATAATGACAAGCCGGACAGGGGGACAGGTCCCTTGTCCGGTTAACCCACAGATTACAAAAAATGCTCCCTTGGCGAGGTGATGATTTACGTCTAACGGAAAGAAGCATTCGTTATGTCCCTTTATTTTTCTATTGCTCCTAACCGAGGAGAGTTATTACCAGGGAAAATACACTTTTCACCGGAAGTTTGCCAAAAATTTCTATCAATTTGCTATGCTTAGAATGTTACAAGTTTGGTTATTTTGCCAAAAGTGATGCGATTTCAGGGGATGCTCAGACTTACGTCATACCTTAATTAGTTAGGAGTGAAATACCTTGGGACAAGCGCATATCTCAACGCATGAACTAACCAAAACCTATCCAAATGGCTATACAGCGGTTAAAGATGTTTCGCTTGAGCTTCATCCCGGCCGCTTTTATCTAATAATGGGGCGCTCAGGGGCCGGAAAAACAACCTTACTGCAAATCCTTGGCCTCCTCGACGATTTTTCCTCAGGTCAGTTATTCGTGGACAATGTAGACACAAAAACTCTTAATGAAGCTGACAAGGCCCGGTTAAGAATGCAGAAATTTGGCTTCGTATTTCAGTCTTACTATTTGAACGAAAAAATGAAGGCTTATGAAAACGTAATGCTGCCAATGTATATAAACCCTGAGATCGCTGACAAAAAAGAGCGTGCTGAACAGTTGCTGGCAACAGTCGGCTTGACACAAAGGGCCGACAACTTTCCCCGACAACTTTCTGGCGGAGAACAGCAGCGAGTCGCCCTGGCGAGAGCTCTCGCCAACGCTCCGAGCTGTATCTTTGCTGACGAGCCAACTGGCAACTTAGACACAGAAAACGAAACTAAAATTTTAGAACTTCTAAAACGGATTAGTCTCGAAAACAATAAGTGCGTTATGGTTGTCAGCCATAACGAAGCGGTCAGGCATTATGCGGATGAAGTCTTTCTCATGCAGGATGGAGTGTTGTCTCGTGAAGGCTAAGCACTATTTCCGACTAGCAGCAATTAATTTGTCGCGTCGCAAAATTTCGGTGCTCTTTAATCTGCTCTTCCTGGTGTCCATGCTGGTACTAGTGATCCTCACCTTTTCTTTGTCGGCAGGCTTAAGCAAATTTGTTAACATGACCATGTTGAGCGTTTCAACCAGAACGCTGGCAGTTGATTATAATCCAAACCAATTTGACGCAGATTCGGTTTTAGCTACCCTAGAGACCCTACCGAATGTAGTCGCAACAGTCCCGCCCGGCAGCAGCCGAACCGGCGGTCAGATTCCAACGCTGGAGGACCAGGCACAAGGATATAACGGGCGCATTACCTTTATCGGTGCCAATGAACACACTCATCCGCCAGTTATATCGGGCAGTGGCCTGGGCGGCTCAAGTAACACTGGGGTGATTCCCAGTAAATTCATTCCCACCTCAGTTCCAGCCGAAGCTACAGGTGGATATATTGATGGAGAAACCCTTCTAGGTGAAACAATTACAGTGGAGTACTATGAACACGACTATTCAGATATGGAAAATATCAGCCGTGGCCAAAAGCATACTTATAGTTTTCAGGTGATTGGAGTCTACGATTCAGACAACCTCTTGGACCATGAAAACATTATTTACATCTCTTATGAGGACGTTGGGCAAATAACCCTTGCATCTTTAGGTAATCACGACCAGTACCTTCCTTCCGACACCAATTCTGTGCAGGTGGTGGCTGACAGTAACGAGAACCTGATGGCACTTCAGTCTGAAATTCGCGCAGTCGGCTTTAATGCCCGGCCAATCGCATTTACAAACACCAGTTTCGCAGTTACGATTGTGGGTATCGGCGCTGGGCTTTCACTGCTGGCGGCGATAGTTGCGTTCATTAATATTATTGCCGCCTCGGTTAATGCCGTGAAAGAAAGGACTTCAGAAATCGGGATGTTGAAGGCGATAGGCTATCAAGATGGAAATGTTGCCCTTATTATGCTTGTGGAAACAGTGCTGCTGGGCGTTGCGGCCTTCTGTATGTCAGTGGGAACAGCAGCTCCGGTACTGCGCTACCTTTCAAATCATTGGGCGGATTCGCAAACACTATCTGTATTACTAGCGCAAGTCAGTGGCAATGGTTTATTATTTGCCTCGCTGGCAGCAATCGGTGTCCCCATTGTCGGCTACCTCTTTGCCCTTGATAAAGCCTTGAAAATACCACCGTCCTCTGCTTTAAGAGAGCAATAGGACAATACGCACCGCGATAGGAGAGGTGACAATGAAGCCCGCAGATATTTTCAGCCTTGCCCGGAACAATCTCGCCCGGGGCAAGTTAAAAAATGCCCTGTTTGTTGTAATGTTTGTTGTCACAATCAGCGGTTTACTAATAACCCTTACTTTTTACTTCGTTGCCATACAGATTAAATCTGACTATATTGACGAGAACATTACTAATCGTGAGCTAATTGTCAGTGCTGACTACGCCGTCTTAAGCCCCCAGAACCCGGAACATGGGGTCCTCAGGGATTTAAACACGCTGGAAAATATTAAATATGCATATCCATTTGTGCACGATATCAGCGCCGCCGCAAAGATAAACGGCAACCTTCCTGACTTCGAATGTGTATTGGTTTCCGGTTCTCCCGATCACTTTCCCGCAGTCGCTGAAGGCGACAGCTTAGTTTCTGACAAAACCGCCTTGCTTCCAGACCCATTGTTTATTCCATTAGAGTATGGCGTCGGTTACACGACGATTGACGCGGGGGATTATATCGGTCGGGAACTTAAAATAGCCCATCCTGATGGTGAAAAATCAGTGAAAGTAGCAGGGATATACGACCGGGAACTTGACCGACCTGTGAATGAAATTTGGCTCCCGCTGGCGAACATGCAGGCCTTATCCCTTGACACACCATCCGAAGATTCAGGCCTGTTTACTGTGGTCATTACCCACTCCAGTCACAGAGATGAAACGCTGAACGCGATTAATAATCTACCCGGACTTACTGCCTCAGCCATCGAATCTGACATGAATCCAACGACAGCCAGACTCTACAACCAGGCTTTAGAGCTTCTGACTGTCATTATCCTGATTATTACAGTGCTTCTAATCAGTCTCTATGTAGTGACGATTTCCAATAAGATTCGTCAGCAAAGAAAAATGATTGCCCTACTAAAAGCAATCGGTTACCGAAATGCAATCATTTTTCGAGTCCTTCTGGCAGAGATATTGATGATTACGCTTCTCGCCTACTCGCTTAGTATTCTAAGCGCATTTATTGTTTCTGGTATCGCACTTTCCCTGCAATCTGCCCTGGCCTTCCCTTTCCAACAGCTGGTTCAAATTTACTCAACGTTAATTCTATTTGCTCTTCCACTAGTTAGCTTCATCGGATTTGCCGCCTGCTTAATCGCCATCGGCAAGGTTCGAAAAATCAGCCCTACCATCCTACTAAAAAACGCATAAAGCTACATCCTCGGACAGGGGGACAGGTCCCTTGTCCGGTTCGAGAGGCGCTTAGTACAAGTAAAACTACACCATAGCTACTTAATTAAAGCAATAAAAAAACTGTGCAAGGCAGGTAATTTGTTTTTTACGCTGGCCGTGTAACTAGAGGTTTCAGGGTTCATGCATCTCGGACGAGGGACCTGTCCCCCTGTCCGAATTACTTTGCAACGTGCTGCTTGGTTAACCCGGGCAGATTTCTACGCGGAGGACAGATTGGTCAATACCATCGACAGGTGACCAACCAGCCTTCAACTTGAGGATCATCCCAAGAGAGGAGGTGCATGATGCAGAGAAAAATATACCTCTTACTATTTGTGTCCATTCTTGCAATTGCCGTCCTTACGCTGGTATTCAGCTCCCCGGTGGTTGACAAACTTCAGGAAGGCAGTTTAAGTCTCACAAGGTCACGACCCTGGTTTGGCAACAATGATTTCACAGATAATCAGGTATATTATTTAGGTCATGATTTAGTATGGGACGGGATGCTCAACCCCACGCTTGAAAAAATAGAGGTATACTCCAATTCTCAACCCCATTCTGACGATCTAATCGCTGTCTATATCGATACTGTAGGCTCACTGGTTCTGGCCCCGGACCCCTTCCCCCAGGACAGTGAAGTGGTAAACCTGGTGACGCCAGTGGACCATACCATGGATGACAAACGGGCAAAAGTGGTATTCAAATTTGATACTGGCTTTTGGGACGAACTGGGGCAGATGAACCGAGTAGATGTTACCTATAAGGTCCTGGGCAAACAAAAGGTCCAGTCGATTGACATTATCTTGTTTCCTGAATGGCATTAGAGGGAACAGATCCCGCATCCGATTTGACTGCACAGATTACGAAGAATAGGGACAGGCCGCAGAACTTAACGAGGCAGCGCCGATTATAGCCCGGTGCGGAATCGAGGCGCTGACGTCAACGAATGTCAATTCTTCCTAGATTATTATAATCAGATTGCACGCTAAGGGAGGCAGTGCACTTTGCAGCGTATAAGCTGGGTAGTAAGTAAGTCAGGAGGTGAGTATGAGATGATTAGAGTGGATGCAGTATATGCGTTAATTTACAACGAGGATAAAAAGAAAATCCTTATGGTTAATAACAAAGGTGGAGATTGGTCGCTTCCTGGCGGTGCAGTGGAACAAGGGGAAACTTTAGAACACGCAGTTATCCGAGAGGTTATGGAAGAAACAAACTTAACAATTGAAGCTGATGAAATTGTCGCTGTCAATGAAGCAATCTTTAAAGAGAAGGGACATCACGTATTATTTATAACTTTTAAAGCAAAAATCATTGGGGGAGAAATCTCAATTAAAGACACGGAGGAAATTACAGAAATAGAATGGGTAGACATACAGAAGGCTAACGAACTAATGCCTTATCTTCCTAATGGAGTTGATAGCTTACTTAAAGCTTCGTCTCCTTATACATTTCAGGTTTAACTAAACCCTGAACCAAAACAAGCAGATTAGCCATCAAGGGCCAACCTGCTTGTTTTTTCTTACGCCAGCCGGGTGTCGGCCGGCAGCATCGAGACCTGGGGTTTATCCCGCCGGGGATGGCGGAAGATCTCCACCTCGCAGCCATACAGCGCCCGGATGTTGGCGGCTGTAATCACCGTATCTACATCGCCGGTGGTCATAACCCTTCCCGCCTTCATCGCCACCAATCGCCGGGGGCCTCGGTCTGCCAGCGCTTCAGGCAGGGCAGGCGTCCCATGCGCACCACTTCCTCAACAGTGAACTCAACACCCCGGACAGGGGGGCAGGTCCCTTGTCCGGATGGGGAGGCACGTTAGCATAAAAGTAAAACTACACCATAAGCTACTCAATTAAAGCAATGAAAAATCTGTGCAGGGAGGCAATTTGTTTTTTACGCTGGCCGTCAACTGGTAGCTTCAGGGTTCATGCATCCCGTACGAGGGGCCTGTCCCCTCGTCCGAATTTTCTTATCGGCGGCTTCTTAGTTAGTGGTCATGATAAATACACAATGCATATTTGTAGCATGGCCAGGTTTATTTTCGTAAGCTGTATAGATAACAGTTTGAGAAAGTATAGATGGAGGGATATGAATGGGAATTAGATCTTGTCAGTGTCCAGAACGCCTTACTGATTTTATTGGCCAGGAAATAACTGTTGAGACCATGTGTGGTGATGCCAAAACCGGGACATTGGTAGAAGTAGCAGATGACTATATTGAACTGAGTGCTGTTTCCGAGGAATTTGGTCCAATAATAATCCTTGTTCTTTGTTGCTATATATGTTCTTTTGAAGTAATAGTAGCTGGCAACTTTATTGAATAATTCAGGTCATACCGCTGTTAAAAATACTCTCCACAAGAGGAGGGATTGTTATACTAAATCAACTACTAATTGGGCTGCTAGTCAATAATCTTAGGGTAAGGCCAAAACCCTATTTTTTATCTAGTTCGCTAGGAGCCATGGTTTTCTGCTTTAGCCCAGCTGGTATTAACTGGTCAAAAGAAACAATCTCTGGTCTGTATTTTGTGAACGAAGAATGGAAGCGAGCTGTGTTTCCGTTTCCGGATGCGGTGTATAACCGTTTATACAATAAGAAGCAGACCGGAGCCATGAAAAGCTTAGAAAGAAGCATCGGCTGGCAAAAGATTTTTAATAAAGTTACCCATCTAGATAAATGGCAAATTAACAACGCTCTAAGTAGCAATTCGCTACAGGCAAAACTACCGGGTACACAGCTTTATAATAAAGAGAATTTGTTTGATATGCTTGATCACTACCATCATATTATTATCAAACCGCGTTACGGTTGTTTTGGTAGAAACATTTACTGTATTGAAAGTAACAATGACAAGTTTTTTATATATAGGCAAACCACCACAGCGAATTTGGTATTTACTGATCAAGGGGAGTTGTTAAATAAACTAGATAGCCTAATGCAGGGCAAAAAATACATTATCCAACAAAAAATTAAGCTTGCAGAAATTGATGGGCGATTATTTGACATTCGGGTCCTTGTTCAAAAAAACAAACATGGAAACTGGGTTGTTACCGGAAAATTATCTAGAATTGCAGTAAAAAACTTTTATATAACCAACGTCTGCCAAGAAATAAGGCCGGTAACAGAAACCTTGCAGGAGTCTGGGCAGTTTACACCAGAATTAATAGCGGCTGTCGATGCCAGCAGTATTGAAGCAGCTAAATTGCTGGACAAAAAGCTCGGTCATTTAGGCGAAATTGGTATAGATTTTTGCATTGATTATAGAAACAAACTTTGGCTTCTTGAAGTAAATGGAAAGCCGATGAAAAATTTGTTTGAGCAACTAGATAATCAAAGGTTAATCAAGACCGTATATTTCCGCCCTTTGGAATATGCCGCTTTTTTAGCACAGAAATAATCTGGCTGCCCTCATAGTTTATTTGGGAGGTGTTAGGATGATTGGTGTTCAGTGTCCAGAACGGTTAAATGACTGTATTGGACATGATTTAATAGTAGAGACACTCTGTAATAGTTTTACAGGAGAGTTGGTGTCGGTAAATAACAATGAAATTGAACTTCTAATGGAAAACAATAATCTGCAGGTGATTTTATGCAACACAATATGTTCTATTACAATTCTGCCAATTTCAATGATCGACCAACCGTTTTTTGATAACTTTGAAGACTACCCCTTGGGAGATGTAGGTCCTGGCGCCAATGACGGCCCCTGGGCTGGGGCAACAGATGGTTTTGCTTTTGTAGTAAATATTGATGACGAAGGTATTCGTGCCAACACTCCCATTGATCGATTTGGCTTTCAGCTACTTTACTTTGATAATCCCTTTGCGGCAAACAGTCCACCATCAATGGTCATTGATCAAGCCAGTAGAGAATTCAACAGTACGACAGTTGGTTTGGAGTTCCCCACACCGATAATTCTCACTTTTGATATTCGGACGGTACAGACAGAATCTTTAGATCCGGGTATTCATGCCGAAGTAAATATAGGCCGGGCCCGTGCAGGGAGATTTGTGCTTGCAACCAACGGCAATGGTGAATTGCGTGTTGCCCTTTTTTCCGGCAGCCCGCCTGATCCAGTTTTTGTATCCGATCCTTTGGTTTTTGGCCAGTGGTATCGGATAAGTTACGAATTGGATGTAGCTAACAACCGCTATAATTACATTGAAATAGACGGAGAGCGCTTTGACAATAATGGGGCAGGATGGGAAGCGAACGTTGGCGTCTTTGGTAATGATATCCAGCATATACTTTTAATTCAGGGAAGCTCCGATGCAGACCAAGAAGGGATCTATCTCGATAACGTATCAATCTGGGCCCCTATTTCTTGCTGATGGCCGAAATGTGATTTTCCCCCTGCCTTTCCGTTCAAGTAATTGCCTTACATTCTGGACAAGGGACAGTGGTCTGAACCCCTCTATGTTGACAGTTTATTAATGGTAAACTGGGACAGGGAGGGGTTAAAATTGACTAGACATTCTCTTGATGTAAAACTTCAAACTGTCATGATGTACCTGGATAATCCTGAGATGCTTATGCTGACGTTTCAAGAGCAGTTGGTTTAAGCCGTGGCCAAATCCAGAGCAGGGTAGTTGCGTTTATCTTTAACTGCGATCTTATTTCTCCCGATTAACGTATCTGCAAGCGAAGAAGTTTGACAACCTACAGCAAGGATTACCCTCACCGAAGTTAAAGAAAACTGAGACCCGGAAATGCGAACATTGAACACCATCTTAACTTCTGCTCTTGGGCTGTGAACTGGTAGCTACTGGCGCCATACACCCGGTTGGGCGAGAAAAAGGCTACAGCGCCACCGGTGTTATGCATTCTGGAGAGTGGTCACTGTATTATGGATTCACTACCAATGACGAGGTCACAGATGTGGTTGTAAATTTTCAACCAAGAGATACAGATAGTATGGAGGTTGTCGAACTAGAGGTTAAATCCGGATTCTTTGTCCATGCAGTGCGGGCGGATAACCCGGTGCATACTGCTTGGTTAACCCGGGCAGATTTCTACGCTGATGAGAGATTGGTCAATACCATCGACAGGTAGATTTGCCAGCTCAGAAAAAAAACAAGCAGATTAGCCATCAAGGGCCAACCTGCTTGTTTTTTTCTTACGCCAGGCGGGTGTCCGCTGGCAGCATCGAAACCTGGGGTTTATCCCGCCGAGGATGGCGGAAGACCTCCACCGGGCAGCCATACAGCGCCCGGATGTTGGCGGCTGTGATCACCGTATCTACATCGCCGGTGGTCATAACCCTTCCCGCCTTCATCGCCACCAATCGCCGGCAATAGAGGGCCGCCAGGTTGAGGTCATGAAGCACCGCAACAATCGTCACGCCCTGGCTGTTGAGCCGGGCCATTAGGTTAAAAAACTCCTGCTGGTGGGCCATGTCCAGATAGGTGGTGGGCTCATCCAAGAGCAGCACCTTGGGTTGCTGGGCCAGGGCCTGGGCCAGCAGCACCCGCTGGGCTTCACCGCCGCTGAGGCGGGCCAGCTGCCGGTGCCGGAAAGGGGCAATGCCGGTGGTCGCCAGCGCCTCCTCGACAATCTCCGAATCGCCGGGGGCCTCGGTCTGCCAGCGCTTCAGGTAGGGCAGGCGCCCCATGCGCACCACTTCCTCGACGGTGAACTCAAAATCGGTGGCAGTCCCTTGGGACACCACGGCCACTTGCTTCGCCACCTGATTGCGGGAGAGCTTGCTGATGTCCTTATTGGCCAACAACACGCGGCCTTTCTGGGGTCGCAGGTAGCCCGCCAACAAGCGCAGGGCGGTAGACTTGCCCGAACCGTTGGGGCCGATGATTCCGAGGAAATCTCCTGGGGGCACTGTCAAATTCATGTCCTGGAGCGCAAAAGAACCATTATGGCGGAATTCAACATGCTCCATGGCCAACAAAGCGTCCATCAGTTCACCCTCCTGTTCTTGAGCAAATAGAGGAAAAACGGTCCGCCGATTAACGCTGTCACCAGGCCCACCGGCAGGACCTCCGGCGCAATCAGCACCCGGGCGACGATATCGGCGCCGGCCAGGAACACTGCCCCGGCCAGGGCCGCCGCCGGCAACAGATAGCGGTGATTGGGGCCGCCCAGAATCCGCATGGCGTGGGGCACCACCAGGCCTACAAAGCCAATCAGGCCGCTGACGGCAACGGCACTGGCCGCCAGCAGCGAGGCCGACCAAAGCAGGCGGCGCTTAATCCGCTCCACGTCCACGCCCATATAGTAGGCCTGCTCTTCACCCAGGGCCAGGGCATCCAACTCCCGGCCGTGCCAAAAGATGACGCCCGAGCCCAGGAGGACGTAGGGCAGAATTGCCACCACATGGAACCAGGTGCGGCCGCCAAAGCCGCCCATCATCCAAAACACAACCTGCTGCAATTGCTCACCGCTGAAATACATCAGCATCGATACAATTGCGCCCAGGAAAATACTCACCGCCACTCCCGCCAACAGGAGATTGAACACTGGCAGGCGGCCGCCGCTCTTGGCCAGCCAATAGACCAAAAGCAAGGAAAGCAGGGCCCCGGCGAAGGCGAACAGCGGCACAGCCACCGCGCCAAATCCGCTCCAGCCCAAGCCCAGGAGCATTGCCCCGGCGGCGCCGACAGCGCCACCGGAGGAAACTCCCAACACGTATGGATCGGCCAGAGGATTTTTAAACAGCCCCTGCATGGTGCTGCCCGCCAGGGCCAGAGCCATGCCCACCTGCAGGGCAAGCAGAACCCGGGGCAGGCGCAGCTGCAGGATAATTGTCTGCCAGTAATCTTGAATTGTCTCGCCCTGGCCACTTAAGGTTTTTACAATTGCGCCCACGGGAATTTTCACTGCGCCGACGGCGATGCTGAAGATAATCACCAGCAAACAGGCTACCGTCAAGCTAATGAAAATCCCTGCCCGGTTCAACCTCCCCCGGCGCATTTACTCGTACCGTTCCGGATGAATCATTTTCGCCATGGTTTCGACGGCCTCCACCATCCGCGGTCCCGGACGGTTGAAGACATCCTGATCCACATAGTGAATATTGCCGGTTTGCACTGCCTCGATTACAGTCCAACCGGTGCGCTCCGCGAAGTCCTGAACCGTAGCCTCAGAATGGCCGTGGACAATCAGGGCCGGATTGCGCTCGAACAATATCTCCTCGCTGATGGTCGGGTAACGTTCCATATCGTGGGCCAGGTTGCGCCCCCCGGCCAAATTGATCATGATATCGATGAAGGTCTCCTGGCCAGCGGTCATCGGCTCGGGATACCATACCTCATAATAGACAACCGGTTTTTCTTCCTCCGCCACATCGACAAAAGTTTCAACAACAGCCTCCAGGCGGGCCTCCATATCGGCAATCAATTCTTCGCCTTTAGCTTCAGTGCCTGTCGCCTTGGCCAGCAGGCGGATGTTAGCATATATCTCCTCAAAGGTATCCGGATCCAAAGCCAGCACCGGGACATCCAAATCTTCCAGCGCCTCCACAGTCTCCTTGTGCAAACTGGCGGCCAGCACCAAATCCGGCTCCTTGGAGAGCATCAATTCCAGATTGGGCTCGTCAAAAGCACCCATCCGGGGGATATCCAGGGCCGCCTCCGGGTAATTACAATATTCGGTGGCGCCGACAATCCGCTCGCCCACACCCAGGGCAAAGAGAATTTCGGTTGTCGCCGGAGCCAGGGAGATAATTCGCTCTGCCGGCTGCTCCAGTGTAATTTCCCGGTCAAAATCATCGGTCAGCTCCATAGTCCCGGAAACCGGCTCCGTGCGAAACAGTGAACAACCGCTCAGCGCCAGTGTAAATACCAACATGCATACCAAGATAATCTGTTTTTTCATTAGCTTTGCCTCCACAATGAATTGTCCAATTGCAGCAAAAAACCCTGACTTCCAAAGTCAGGGTTAACCTGGCGCTGCCCGTAAATTAATCAACATCCAAGTACCCCCTTTCTCCCGAAGGAACCAGTACTTCCAGACATCAGGCAGGTCTCCTGGCTTCCGGATCAAGCGGTTGCTTCTGCCTTCCCGTTTTTCACAGTGGCATCTGAAGCAACCTCTCCGGTTACAGTGGCGGGACCGCCCGGGACTCTCACCCGGTTCCCTATTCTCCCCATACGGGGCACCTGAAGCCGAATTATGTGGTTGTCATCGCTATTATATCTATGCTGCAGACCAATTGCAAGTGCAAGAAGCGGACAGGGGTCGATTAGTGTTGACCTAATGTTCGGTTTTTGATACAGTGAGTATGGTAACAATATATTCACAGACACTTCGTTAGGTGAGGTTACTTGCATGAGATAGGCTGCTGCCCGGAAATGTCGAGAGACGCCAACGGGTAGAGCAGGCCCCATCGGCTTAAGGTGGGATCTAAGGCAGCTGAGCGCTAAGCTCTATGCATGCAAGAGCCAAAGCTCAACAAGGGGGTCGTGTTTCTGTATGATTGTACACGTATCCCCTTATGGGGATTTTTTTATTGTCAGGGGGTGGTTGTCTTCAGTCCACGGCGATGCTCTTTCCGGATGTTTTTAGTGCAATATTTAGGACAGTATAATAGAGATAAAGGAGGAAATGGCCATGACCGAAAGAATCAACCAACTCCTTACCAACCACCAGTGGGCAGAACTTAAAGATCTGCTTAACGAAGACTTGGGTTTTCAGGAACTTCTGGAGCTGCTGGAAGAGTTTTCACCCCAACAACAGGTGGTGCTGTTCCGGTTTCTGACCAAAGACACAGCTCTCGAAGTCTTTGAATTGATGGACCCCACCAGCCAATCCCAGCTGCTGGAGGCTTTTACCGATACAGAGGTCCTTGAAATGGTTTCCGGCATCGATTCCTCGGACCAGGTTCGCCTGCTGGACGAATTGCCGGCGAAGGTGGCCAAGGAACTTTTGAAGGCGATTCCCCGGGAGGACCGGGACGCCGCGGCTATTCTCATGGGCTTCCAGCCCGGCACTGCCGGCCGGGTCATGTCGCCCCACTACCTGCGCCTGCGCCAGGACGATACGGTGGCGACAGCTTTAGAGCGGATCCGCCGCCTGAAACCGGACCGGGAAATGCTCCTGGACATGTGGGTCACCGACAAGCACCGGGTGCTGGAAGGCGTTGTCACCCTGCGTGACCTGGTGGTCGCCGACCCGGCAGCAAAGATTGGCGATCTCATGGATGATGATGTCGTGTTCGTCACCGCCGACACCGACCAGGAAGACGCCGTCAACATCCTACGTAAATTTGACCTGGTCAGCCTACCAGTTGTCGACTCGGAAAACCGTCTGGTGGGTGTGCTGGAATTTGACCGGGCGCTGGACATCATGCAAGAGGAGGCCACCGAAGACTTGTTGGAAACCGGGGGGTTGCTCACCCTCCAGAAGCGGGAGGAAAATCTCAGCCAGAAACTGATTGGAGGCAGCATCTTCCAGGTGCTCTCGGTGCGTCTGCCCTTTCTCGCCATCACCTTGATTGGCGGCCTGCTGGCCGGTTTGGTAATCAGCCGCTTTGAAGAGGCGCTGGAAACTGTAGTTGCCCTGGCCTTCTTTATTCCCATCGTCATGGACATGGGCGGCAATGTCGGCACCCAATCCACCACAATTTTTACCCGGGGCCTGGTGCTAGGCCATGTGCGCCCCAATGAATTCGGCATTGCCCTGCGCCGGGAAGTACTGCGGGGAATTACAATTGGCATCATTGTCGGCTTTTTTACTGCACTGATTGCCGCCATCTGGCAGGGAGATCCCAGAATTGGCCTGGTCGTCGGACTGTCGTTGGCCCTGACCGTCACTTTAGCTGCCACCTTGGGCTTTTTCATTCCCTGGATTTTGTTCAAACTGGACTTTGACCAGGCGGCGGGCGCCGGTCCCATCCTCACGACCATCAAGGATATTACCGGCCTCTTGATTTACTTCTACCTGGCGGCCCTGTTTATAGATCTGATTTAGACACAAAACTGCGACCAGCTCCGGTCGCAGTTTTTTCATGTCTCAATTTAAATCCCGACTGGCAATGATATCGATCCCCGTCCCAAGGATATTCGCAACCACCACCTGGCCACATTTCACCGGGGCCCGAACCTGCACCTGCCTTAGTGCGTCCATAATCTCGAAAATCTTATCCTTGGGCACCGCGCCCGCGCTGCGCACCGGCAGGCGCGGAAGACCTCCACCGCTTACCTGCACTGTGGTAGTCAACACCCGGGTGGGATTGGTCATTTCCGTTATCCCATACTTTTCGCCCCGGGGGCAGAGGTGACCGCTGACCCGATACCCCGAGGTGCCCGTTGTATCCCGCTGCACTTCCAGCTCACACCCCCGGGGACAGACAATGCAGATCATCTTTTTGGCGCTCACTTGTCTGTCGCCTCCTCTACTTGAACTGTGATACTGTCGGCAGCGGTCAAATCTTCGGCAGCCAGCTTCACCGACTCCATTTCCCCCGGCGCCATATGCAGACGTTTCAGGGATTTTATCACCTTGTCCCCAGATTTCACTTGCAGGCGGGCGTTATTGTAAATATCCGTCACCCGCAGCAATAGCTCGATTTTTCCCGTCAGATTCTCGCGGCATATTTGCTGCGGCACCACATAGCGAACACCGGGTCCGGGGCGGGCAGATATTCTGGCGCCTTTGGCCGCGATCCCTTGTAGATATCGGGCAGCGCCCCGGGCCGCCCGCTGCGCTTCCTCGCTGACCCAGTCGGCGAGATCGTGGACGTGGACCACGTTGCCGCAGGCAAAGATTCCTGGCGCCGAAGTCTCTAATGCTTCAGTGACCACCGGCCCGCCGGTGCGGGGATCCAACTCAATTCCCACCTCCCGGGAAAGCTCATTCTCCGGGATCAGGCCGACAGATAAAAGCAGAGTATCGCATTCATAGCGCTTTTCTGTTCCCGGTAGCGGGCGTAAATTCTCGTCCACCCGGGCAATCGTCACTGCTTCAACCCGTTTTTGCCCCTGGATATCCACCACCGTATGGCTGAGAAGAAGGGGGATGTCGTAGTCGTGGAGGCATTGCACGATATTCCGGTTCAGACCGCCGGAATAGGGCATCAGCTCGGCCACTGCCAGCACTTCAGCCCCTTCTAAGGTCAGGCGCCGGGCCATAATCAGCCCGATATCTCCGGAGCCGAGGATAACCACCTTGCGCCCCACCATATACCCTTCCATGTTCACAAAGCGTTGAGCGGTACCGGCGGTGAACACCCCGGCGGGGCGGGTGCCGGGAATCGCCAGGGCGCCCCGGGTCCGCTCCCGGCAGCCCATGGCGAGGATTATTGCCCCGACCTGGAGTTGCAGCAAACCGTCGCGACTGTTGAGGGCGGTGACACTGCGGTCTTCCGCTATTGAAAGCACCATCGTGTCAAGTTTGTATTCAATCCCTAAGCTGTGCAGTTCATCGATAAAGCGCTGGGCGTATTCGGGTCCGGTCAGCTCCTCCTTGAACACATGGAGACCGAAGCCATTGTGTATGCACTGCTGGAGAATTCCCCCCAGCTCCCTGTCCCGCTCCAGGATGAGGATTTTCTCTAAGCCATTCTTTTTTGCCTCGATGGCCGCCGCCAGGCCTGCCGGGCCGCCACCAATGATAATCAGCTCGTAGTTCATGCCTCTTCCCCTCCTGTCTTGGTGGCGCCGGTGAGAATATAGGAGCCCTGACGATCTTTGTAGATAGACAGCATATCCCGACCCAGCTCCCGGGCGAGGATTTCCATCACCCGGGGCAGACAAAACCCGCCCTGGCAGCGCCCGGCCCCCGGCCGTACCCGGCGCTTGATGGCATCGACAGTGGTGGCCACGGGTTGCCGGTGAATGGCTGCCACAATCTCCCCCTCGGTAATCTGTTCGCAGCGGCAGATTACTCGGCCGTAGCGGGGGTCCCGGGCCAGGAGCGCCGCTTGCTCCGTTGGTGATAGTTCCATGAACACCGGTGACGGCTCCCGTTGGGGCTGAAAGTCTGGTTTCACAGCCAACTCTCCCAACTGTTCCGCCACCAAATCGGCCACATACCGGGCGATTGCCGGTGCTGCTGTCAAACCCGGCGAGGCAATGCCGGCGACATTGATAAAGCCAGGGATTTCGCTTGCGCCCAGCTCAAAATCTCCGTGCTCTGTCTTGGCCCGGAGCCCGGCAAAACTGGTTATTACCTCCCTGAGTGGCAAATCCCTGAACCGCTTGCGCGCATATTCCCGGATATAGTCCAGTCCGGCCGCCGTGGTTTCGGTGTTTTCCGCGCTGTCTGCCGCTTCTGCGTTGGGGCCCAGGAGCAGATTGCCGTGCGCCGTGGGCAAGAGAACTACGCCCTTGCCCTGGGGTCCGGGGACGCCGAAAACCGTCCGCTGAGCGGTAAACCCACCTGCGCTCTTGTCAAAGAGCAGGTATTCACCCCGGACGGGAGTGATGGTAAATGGCGGCGGGGCCAAGAGACGATGAATTTGATCTGCCTGGAGCCCGGCACAATTTATAACCAACCTGGCCGCAAGCGCCTGCCCGCCGGCGTGGATCTGAAAGCCTGCGTCGGATGGCGCCAGGGCAGTGACCGGTGCGTTGAGGAACAAATCCACGCCATTTTGAACTGCATTCTCCACCAGCGCAAGCGTCAACTCCCAGGGCCCGACAATACCGGCGCTGGACGCATAGAGGCCGCCGACGACTGAATCGGCAAGATTGGGCACCAACTGCCGGGCCCGGGCCCGGTCTAGAATCTCCAGCCCCGGAACACCGTTTTCGCGGCCCCGGGCCATGAGCGCTTCCAGCTTGCCCAGTTCGTCCTCAGTAAAAGCCGCCACCAACGAGCCATTGCGCACAAAGGGCACCGCCAGCTCATTACACAAATCCTCATAAAGGGCGTTTCCTGCCGCGCAAAACCGCGCTTTCATGGTGCCGGGTCGGGCATCATAGCCGGCGTGGACAATGGCGCTGTTGGCCCTGGTCGTTCCCAGGGACACATCATTCTCCTTCTCAAGCAAAGCAATCCGCAGCGCATAACGGGAAAGCTCCCGGGCAATTGCCGCGCCGGAGATACCGGCGCCGATTATCGCCACATCATACATATCAAGTCCTCCTTATAGGTAGATAAAAAGCCACGCAAATTCACCTCTGCTTGCACACAGGCATTTTGCGCGGCTTCTCCATTTACTCAGCCAAAAGTATCAGATTACTGTCCTTCCCAGTCGCGGGAACGGCCGACTGCCTTCTGCCAGCCCACGTAGAGCCGGCTCCGTTCATCTGCGGCCATCGCCGGTGTAAAGCGCCGGTCGGTCTGCCACTTCGTGGCAATCTCCCCCCTGCTCTGCCAGAAGCCCACGGCCAGGCCGGCCAGGTAGGCGGCGCCTAGGGCTGTGGTCTCGGTAATCATTGGCCGTTCCACCGGCACGTCGAGGATGTCGGCCTGGAATTGCATGAGGAAGTCATTGGCCACGGCGCCACCGTCCACCTTCAAGGTCTGGAGGCTGATGTCCGAATCATTCTGCATCGCTTCCAAGACATCCCGGGTCTGGTAGGCAATCGACTCCAGCGTCGCCCGGATGATATGCTCGGCCTTGGCGCCCCGGGTGAGGCCGACAATTGCCCCCCGAGCATACATATCCCAATATGGCGCCCCCAGGCCGACAAAGGCCGGCACTACATAGACGCCGTTGGAATCCTTGACCTTGGTCGCCATGTATTCGCTGTCCTCGGCGTCGCGGATTATCTTCAGCTCATCCCGCAGCCATTGAACGGCGGCGCCGGCAACAAAGATACTCCCCTCCAGGGCATATTCGACTTTATTGTCGACGCCCCAGGCAATGGTGGTTAAGAGACCGGATTGGGAAGCGACCGGACGGTCGCCGGTGTTCATCAGCATGAAGCAACCGGTGCCGTATGTGTTCTTGGCGGATCCGGGTTCAAAACAGGTCTGGCCAAAGAGTGCGGCCTGTTGATCGCCGGCCGCCCCGGCAATGGGAATTTCGGCACCGCCAAATGTATCCGCTGCGGTGTGGCCAAATACTTCGCTGGACGCTCGGACCGCCGGCAGCATCGCCGCGGGAATGTCCAGGGCCGCAAGAATCTTCCGGTCCCAGTCCAGGGTTTTAATATTAAAGAGCATTGTCCGGGAGGCGTTGGAGTAATCGGTGACATGGACTTTGCCCTTGGTCAGATTCCAAATCAGCCAAGAGTCTATGGTGCCAAAGAGCAATTCACCCCGCTCTGCCCGCTCCCGGGCCCCTTCCACATTATCGAGAAGCCATTTGACCTTGGTCCCGGAAAAATAAGCGTCCACCACCAGGCCGGTGTTTTCCCGTATATACGCTTCCAGCTCGGGTGTGGCCTTGAGCTCATCGCAGATATCCGCTGTCCGTCGGCATTGCCAGACGATGGCGTTGTGGATCGGGCGGCCGCTGTTTTTATCCCAGACAACGGTGGTTTCCCGCTGGTTGGTGATGCCAATGGCGGCAATCTCCCGGGGGGAAATCCCGGCTCGTTCAATTGCTTCCCGGGCCACACCACTCTGGGTGCCCCAAATTTCCATGGCGTCATGCTCCACCCAGCCCGGTTTTGGGTAAATCTGGGTGAACTCAGTCTGGGCAACGGCAACACTCCTGCCTTCATGGTCGAAGAGAATTGCCCGGGAACTGGTTGTGCCCTGATCCAGGGCAAGGATGTATTTTTTGTCCATGCTTCCCCTCCTCGCTTTATTTACATATACCACAAATCTGCCTTGCTGGTGGAAATCCCCACCGCCCCTGCCTTCAGGGTCGCGATGATTTCCTCTTTGCTCTCAATCAAGCCGCCGGCGATTACCGGAATTCGGGTTTCCCGGCCCACCTGGGCAATCACCCGGGGCACCAGGCCCGGCATCAATTCAATGGCGTCGGGCCGGGTGGCAGTAATTGATTTAATTGCCGATTCCACCGACAGCGAGTCTATCATAAACACCCGCTGAATGCTGTTCATTCCTAACTCCCGGGCGCTTTTAATCAGGCTGCCCTTGGTGGTTATCACTCCATCAGGGCCCACGGTCTGCTGCAAATGCCTGAGGGCGGTCATATCCCGGGAATACCCTTCCATCAGGTCAAAATGTACAAACACCTGCTTTCCCGCCGCATGAATCCGTCGCACAGTGTCCTTGAGCTCAAAGATGCTGCCCCGGAGCAAAAAAATTATCTCCGGCGGTGCCTCGATTGCCTCGCCAAGCTGATTGGTGTCGTTGATTGCCGCCACAACCGGGCTGTTTTGAATCCGGGCCACAAAATCATCGCGCACAGCACTTTCCCCCGTTTCGCCGGGTGATAAAAGTAAAGAAACCGCACCAATGAAAACCTGCCTAAACAGGAACCATTCAGCGCGGCTCTCAATATCTCCAGCCGTATTATGCTTCTTAATCTATTCTATTCGCCACTGGCCGGGGAAATCCTCTTTTTTACGGCAACAAACGGACGCACCCGATTGCAAGGTGCGTCCGTTGACGCAATGTCCAATCTTGTCGATTTTGGCGCATCCAACCTCCGTCCCCGGGTGCGCGTCCCCGGTGCGCCAGGTTAGATTTTGGCGCGGCGGAGGAGGTTGGCGTTGCCGACGACGGTGATGGAGCTGGTGGCCATGGCGATCTCGGCGATGACCGGGTGCAACAATCCGAGGATTGCCAGGGGAATCGCAACTGTGTTGTAGGCGTAGGCCCAGAACAGGTTCTGGCGGATTTTACGGAATGTCGCCTTGGACAATTTGACGGCGCTGACCACCGCCTGCAGACTGCCGCTGACTAAAGTGATGTCGGCGGCTTCGATGGCGATATCGGTACCGGTGCCAATGGCCACGCCCACATCGGCCTGGGTCAGGGCCGGGGCGTCGTTGATGCCGTCGCCCACCATCGCGATTTTATTCCCCTCAGCTTGAAGGCGTTTGACTTCATCCACCTTGCCATCGGGCAGCACTTCTGCCAGCACGGTGCCAATCCCCACTTTGCGGGCGATTGCCTCGGCGGTGCGCTTGTTATCGCCGGTGAGCATGGCAGTCTTCAGGCCCAGCGCTTCCAGGGCGCGAATTGCCGCAATTGAGTCATCCTTGATGGTATCAGCGACTGCAATTACACCAGTGAGGGCTCCGTCTGCCGCTACCAGCATCGCTGTCTTACCCTCGCTCTCCAAACGGACCAAATCGGCTTCCAGGGGCGACGGGTCAATGTCGTTGTCAGCCAATAAGCGGCGGCTGCCCACCAACACGGTCTTGCCGGCGAGAACGGCTTGCACACCCTTGCCGGTTACCGAAGTGAAATCCTCCGGTTCCGACAATTCTAAGCCGCGCTCTTTGGCGGAACCGACAATTGCCCGGCCCAGTGGGTGCTCGGAGGCCTGCTCGACCCCGGCCGCCAGGGCAAGCAGCTCTTCTTCACTACTGCCGGCAGTTACCAAATCCGTAACCTCCGGTTTGCCCCGGGTGATGGTCCCAGTCTTGTCAAATACAATTACATCTAAATCACTCATCGTCTGGATGGCGGCGCCATTGCGGATTAAGACTCCGTTCTCGGCGCCGAGACCGCTGCCCACCATCAAAGCGGTGGGTGTGGCCAGCCCCAGAGCGCAGGGACAGGCGATGACCAAAACGGCGATGGTCGCGAAAAGCGCCAAGGTGACGCCGCTCAAGGTCGGGTCAACCCAGGGCAGCACGTCCCGGAGCAGTGATCCGGCCGCCCGCATCACATCGGGTAGCAAAATCCAAAAGGCAAAGGTCAGGGCAGCAATGACCAGCACCGCCGGCACAAAGTAACCGGTGATACGGTCGGCAAATTCCTGAATTGGCACTTTGGTGCCCTGGGCTTCTTCAACCATCTTGATGACCTGGCTGAGGAAGGTATCCTTGCCGATGCGGGTCGCTTTGACCTTCAAGACGCCTTGCTGGTTGACAGTGGAGCCGATAACCTCGTCACCGGACTTGCGGGTCACCGGCAGTGATTCGCCAGTGGCCATGGACTCATCCACCGCACTCTCCCCGGATTCCACCACACCGTCGGTGGGGATTTTCTCACCCGGACGCACCAGCAACAAATCGCCGACCTGAACTTGTTGAATCGGCACTTCCCGCTCTTCGCCGTCCACCAAGATGGTGGCGGTGCGGGCGCCCAGCTCCAGCAGCTTGCGAATCGCCTGGGATGCGCGCCCCCGGGCCTTGGTCTCGATATACCTGCCCGTAAGATGGAAGGCCATGATCATCGCCGCCACACCGGCGTAGTTTTCAATCGGCGCGAAGAATACCAGCACGCCGGTGACCATCGCCGCGGCGGTCCCCATGGCAATCAGGGTATCCATATTGGCGCTGCCATGACGCACCGCCCGCCAGGCCGAGACAAACACGTGGCCGCCAGCCCAGATAACCACCGGCAGCGCCAGCAGCACCATGCCCAGATTAAAACTGGTAGGGGTGGGCCAGCCGTGCTGATGATGTCCGGCGGTCATGGCAATCAGCATCCAGATAGCCGCTGGCAGCGTAAAGCCCCAAGCCACCCACATTCGCGTGGCTGCTAGTTTCAACTTGGCGGCATCCTCATCTTGCTCTGCTTCCGCCTCTTCCAGGATACTGGCCTCGTACCCGGCAACGGAAACAGTGTCGATTAAGTCCCGCACTGATACTTGCGCCGGGTCAAATTCAATTGTAGCTTGTTCGGTGGCCAGGTTAACCGAAGCTGAGAATATCCCTTCCCGCTTCTGCAGCGCCTTTTCCACCCGGTTGGCACAGGCGGCGCAGGTCATACCCTGGATGTCTAAGATTATCTTCTCCGCCTTTGCAGCCACCTGATAACCGGTTTTTTCAATCACTTGCCGCAAATCATCTTCAGTTGTTACAGCGGGCAAGAATTCAATTCTCGCTTCTTCCGTGGCCAGATTGACAGCCGCTGAAATTACGCCATCCTGTTTTTGAAGTGCCTTTTCCACCCGGTTGGCGCAGGCGGCACAAGTCATGCCCTGGATTTTCAGACTCAGCTTGCTGCTTTCCCGCACCACTTCATAACCAGATTTTTCTACAGTTCTATACAACTCTTCAGGACTTATTTTGGCAGAATCATACTGGGCACTAGCTTTGCCGGCAGCAAGATTGACTGCAGCCGATTCAACACCGTCCAATCCTGACAATGCTTTCTCCACCCGGTTGCTGCAGGCAGCACAGGTCATTCCGCGGACTGGAAAAACTAGCTTTTTTAAGCTTTTACCTTCACCCATGTTCCTCCTCCTCTCATACCGCTGGGGGGTATGTATATATGCTAACCAATTTATAGGTCCCTTGTCAATACCTAGTCAATTGCTCAAATTTGCTTACCGTTATATAATATACTCATGACTACATTACCCGAAATGAGGCGATTTCATATGCGGCGTGGCGACATAATTATGATTCTGGCAGTTTTGGCAGTAGCCGTTACCTGGCTAGTCTGGCCCAAGTCCTTGGAACCGGCGGCGATGGCCGCAGTGCTTGTGGACAATGAAGAAGTTGCGACAATCGATTTGTCCAAGGACGGCCTGTATCCAGTGCAAGGCAGCCCCGGCGCCGGCATTCTTGAGGTTAAGGACGGTCGCATCCGCATGCAGCCGATGGAGCGGGACATCTGCCCGGCCGGGATTTGCTGCCGGGTCACCGGCTGGATCGAGTCGGCGACCCAATCAATTATCTGCCTGCCCAACAGGATTGTCGTCAGCTTAGGGCAATATGATGATTTGGACTTTATTACCAGCTGACTTACCTGTGATTGAACGATACTCCCTTTTTGGCTGCAGATTTTTTAAGTCTGTTGCAAGGGAGTTTTTTATTTGACCACTTCTCATATGCACATTTCGCCTAATGGTATTTCAATAACTCAACCAAACCAATTAAACAACCCCGCAGAATGTGCGGGGCTGTAGATTTATTCATCTGCAGATAGCAGGTCTTCCAGCTGAGCCAGTAGACTGCCCAGTTCTTCAACTTTGTCACCATAATCAGCCCAGCGGCCGTCCCGGGCAGCAGCTTCCATGTCATCGTAGGCAGTGTTGATTTGCTCCAGCAGTTCTTGAACTGTGCCGGGAATCACTGGCTGCCCCGGATCCACAGGTGCGCCCGGATCGCCGGGTTCACCAGGTTCACCTGGCTCGGACGGCTCGGGATCGTCTTCAAGGATGCCGAATATCGCATCGAGGGCCTGGTCAAGAGTGCTTTCCATGGCCAACTCACCCTGGTAATAGACGATTACCTGACGCATTTCCGGCACGCTCCGGTTCTCAGACTGCAAATACAGGGGTTCAACATAGAGGACAGAACCATTCAGGGGGATAACCAGCAAATTACCCCGGTTGACAGTGGATCCGCCCTGGCTCCAGAGGGTCAACTGGCTGGAAATATCGGGGTGCTGATCAATTGCCGCCTCCACCTGGCTGGGGCCCTCCACATGCTCGCCCCGGGGGAAGCTGTAGAGTACCAGCTCGCCATAGTGCTCACCGTCATTGCGGGCAGCAAGCCAGGCAGTCATATTGTTCCGATTTTGAGGAGTGAAGGGAAGCATCAGAACATACTCAGCTTCTTCGCCCTCCGGCAACTGCATCGTCACATAATAGGGCTCCACTTCTGTCTCCCGGCCGGCATACTGTTCCACGGGAATCTCCAGCACATCGCCGCCCTGATAGAGCATGTTGGGGCTGTTGACATGATACTTTCTCAGGATATCCGCTTGGATATTGAAATAATCCACCGGGTAGCGAACATGCTCTTCCAGGTAGGCAGGAAATTCTGAGCGTTCCTGGATCAAGCCGGGAAACACGCCTTGCCAGGCGTCAATTATCGGGTCATCTTCGGCGAACTTGTAGACATCCACCGTGCCGTTATAGGCATCGACAACAACCTTCACCGAGTTGCGGATGTAGTTGTATCGGCCTCGGGGTTGGGAATAGGGATAATTATCCGCTGTGGTATAGCCGTCAATTATCCAGAACACACGGCCATCGGCCACAACCGGGTATGGGTCGCTGTCGGTGTGGATAAAGGGCGCTACTTTGTTCACGCGCTCCACCACATTGCGATGGAACAAAATCCTGCTCTCGGGAGTAATTTCATCGGAAAGCAGCAATATCGGTTTTTGGTATTTGAGGGCAAAGAGCAGGCGGCGCATCGGATTCAGTTCCACACCGTCTGTGCCCTGATAATCGACCTGGGTATTGTCATCGCCATCGGGATAGCCATATTCCTGGCCCCGGGAGTTGACGACTACAAACTGGTTAGTCATTTCACCAAAATAAATTTCCGGACGATCCAGTGGCAGGTCAATCGTGCTTTCCACAGGAATGTTGCGGTAGAAATAGGTTGGGTGGCCAGTAGAAGTAACTGCGTTCACCGGCGACATCACCACACCATAACCATGGGTGTAGCGAAAATGCTCGTTGATTGGGGTGCGCTGGGGCAGGGCATTTATGTCCAGCTCCCGCACCGCCAGCATTACCTGACGGTATTCATCGTCCAAGCGATAGCGATCGATATCAATGTCGTTGAAGGTATAATACAGACGCAAAGATTGATTTTGCAGATAATGTTGTTTCAAAGGCCGGTAGTCAAGAATCCGGATATTCTCCAAAGTGGTATCTTTTCCAGCCAGGGCCTCGCGGGTGATTTCTTCCTGTCTGTCCAACGGGAATGTGCGGCGGTCGATTGCGTCCAACCCGTAGGCCTGACGAGTGGCCAGGAGATGGTGTTCCAAATAAGGCAGTTCCCGGGCCTGTTCGTTGGGATTGACGATAAATGACTGATAGACAGCGCCAGCGATGCCGGTTACAGCCAGCATCAGCACCAGGGCCACAGGCACCGCATAGACAATTACTGAACGCCTGAGGCCAACATTCACCAAAACCAGAGCGCCTAGAACCACCGCCACCACCTGTTGAACACGGATCAGTGGCAAGCGCACATTCACATCGGTATAACCGGCGCCAAACAGGGCAGTCGAATCAGAGGTGAGTAAGTCGGCCATCGCCAGAAATCTGCTGGCGGCGAACCAAAGCAAGAACAAAGCCAAGAGCACCGAGAGATGGGTGCGGGCTTTTCCGTCAAATTGAAGCCGGTTGTTGACAATAGCGATATTGCCACCAGCAAAATAAGCAAGTGCCACCGGTATCACGGCAAAAAACAGCAAACTGATAAAGGCGCCGCTCAATAATTGAAGCAACGGGTACTGGAACAGATAAAAGGCGGTGTCCCAACCAAGAATTGGGTCAACTTCGCCAGTGGGGACTGAGTTAAGGAACAACAGAACCCGGTCCCAGAGCGCCGGAAGCACCAGGGCCCAGAAGGCGGACACGGCCAGGGCAACATAGACTGCATGCTTCTTCTTCAGACCTGGGGCGCTGTCGCTACTGGCATCAATTACCCGCAAGCGACGCAAGCTCAAGCTCTTGGTCAAAGGCAAGAAGTTGGCCAGCAGGAAACCGAAGGCAAAGACAAACAACACAGCCTTGATCGCCAAATTGGCGACAAACGGTTTTAAAAACACCTCGGTAATCCCCATGCTGCTATACCAGAGATACTCGGTATAATAACTGGTCCCCAGCATCAGCAGCAGAACAACAGCTACTAAAATCGCGGGAATCAAAATTGATTTCTTCATAGAACTCTCCTCTCAAAACCTTCTGGATTTAGCTTACCACAGATGACAATCGCATGACCATAGCTTGATTACAAAAACAACCTATACCGGCAGCTGCCGTCGCTCCCGCCAGATATCCCAGCCCCAGACCAGGGCAAAACCAAGGGCAAAGAGCATAATAACAGGCAAGGTCACCGCCGTAGGTAGCAGTGTCCGGGCGCTGCCGACAATTAAGCCGGAAAACAGCCAGGCAATGGTTGTTTGGTAGCGTGAATAGAAGCGATCTACTGCAGTAGCCAGCATGAAGATGCCAGCCAAGCTACCAAACAGAAACACAAGCAAAGGAATCAAACTGACCTCAGCCAGATAACGGAGCACATCATCATAGATGCCAAATAAAATCAGCACGGTGCTTCCAGGCACACCGGGAATCAACATCGCCACGCTGGCCAGCGCTCCGCCAATTGCCAAGCGCACTAATCCGGGCTCAGGTCCTACTCTCACTCCCCCCAGGGGTTCACTGGCCAAAAGCAGGCCGGCACCAAAGCCAATCAAGGCAATCAGCAGCAACTTACCACTGACCTTGGGCCGGGGGCCAAGTACCGGTCGCACCGAAGCGAGCACGCCGCCCATCAAAAATGCCACCGTCAAATCTCGATGAGTCTCAAATAAAGCCGTAAAGGCAAATCCGCTGGCAAACACCCCCAGGGCAGCGCCGGCGGCAAAGGGCAGGTAGGGTAGCAATTTTAATCGGGACAAGTCAGAAAGTAATTTTTCATACAAACCAAAAATCAAGAGCAACGTACCGCCGCTCATCCCAGGCAATACAATGATAAATCCCAGTATCATTCCCTGTATAAGTAATTGCATTATAGATCGTCCCTTCAGAACTCTTAACCGCATTATTGTCTCATATTTAGGCTTGAAATAACAGTCCCGCCTGATTGCGCTTTAGTTACGGGCAGTTTTGGCGCTGTTGAAATGAGATTCAAATTACATTATAATATTGATATGTGTCTACTGGCATAATACCGTATTTTAAGGAGTGGAAATATGTCTAAACAGCATCGTGGCAAAGGCCTCTGGGGCACAGTCGGCCGTGGAAAAGGCACCTGCCCCCTGTGTTCCCGCACCAACACCAAACTGCTGTGGCAGCGGAAGGACGAGAACGACCAGGAAATTAACGTCTGCAAGCGTTGTCGCAACAAATAAGCAAAAAAGCCAAACCTAACGAGTTTGGCTTTTTTATTTGGCTCTTTCCAAAGCAATCAAAGACTGTGGGAATGATGAACCAGGTGCTACAAAATATATCCCACCAGGCGCACCAATTGGGTGAAGGCGATGCAGACCACAATCCCGGCGATGGTCGGTATCAAGAAGGAAAAGACAGTCCAACGCCAGCTATTAGTCTCTTTGCGGATGGTCAGTAAAGTAGTACCGCAGGGGAAGTGAAGCAAAGTCAATATCATTACATTGACAGCGGTCAGCCAGGTCCAACCATTTGCCGCCAGTAAATCCCTGAGGGCAGTCAGCGAATCAAATTCCAACATCGCACCAGTAGCCAAGTAACTCATAATTATAATTGGGATCACAATCTCATTGGCCGGCATTCCCAGGATGAAGGCCATGAGAATAAAGCCATCCAGGCCCATTAAATCTGCCAATGGTGAAAGGAAATTTGCCCCATGATTTAAGATACTGACTCCGCCGACATCGATATTGGCCGCCACCCAAATTATGAGGCCGGCCGGAGCCGCGACCAGTATCGCCCTGCCCAGGACAAATATCGTGCGGTCAAAAATCGAGCGCACAATCACTTGCCCAATTTTTGGACGTCGGTATGGAGGCAACTCCAGAGCAAAGGACGATGGGATACCCTTTAAAATTGTCAGCGAAAGAAGTTTCGAGACCAGGAGAGTGATGACAATCCCGAGAACAATTACCGCCACCACCGACAGCGTCGCCAAGTTGGTGGACCCGATGAAAATCAGGGCCATGGCAATCAGGATCGGGAACCGACCGTTGCAGGGCACGAAGTTATTGGTAATGATTGCAATCAAGCGTTCCCGGGGCGAATCAATGATTCGGCAGCCAATTACGCCAGCAGCATTACAGCCAAAGCCCATGCACATGGTCAGAGCCTGCTTACCATGGGCACCGGCCCGCTTGAAAAACCGGTCCATGTTAAACGCAACCCGCGGCAGATAACCCAAATCCTCCAACAAGGTAAATAGCGGGAAAAATATTGCCATCGGTGGCAGCATGACCGCAACCACCCAGGCCAACGTCCGATAGACGCCCAAGACTAAGATGCTGTGGAGCCAATCCGGCGCCGAGAGGCTGACAAATAAATTGCTTAACTGCGCCTCAACCCAAAACAAACCATCAGCCAGCATTTCCGAGGGATATTCTGCCCCTTCTATGGTAATCCAGAAAACCAGGCCCAAAAGCAATAACATGCTGGGGAAACCGAAAATTCGCGAGGTGAGGATGCGGTCAATTTTGCGGTCCCGGTCGCTGCGTCCGTTCAGGACCTGGGTCACACACTCTGCCGCCACGGCTTCCGCAGTCTGGACGATATTTTCCACAATCAAATCCCGTAATTCTGCAGCCTCGCTTAGCTGACACTGCTTGAGAGCCGCTTCCGTATCCAAGCTGATTCCCGTATATTTTGCAAGCGACCGGGTAATGCTTACATCTCCATCCAACAAACGCAGCGCCAACCAGCGCTTGTTGACAAAGGATACTTCTTGAAACTGCTCCTCAAGGCATAAAGCGGCAGCTTCGATCTCCTGGGTGTATTTGATCCGTAAGGGCCGGGGGGCGCGTTCTTTTTTCGCCACCCGGGCCACAGCCTGCCGCAGCTCCACCAACCCTTCCCCGTCCCGGGCGTTGGTGCCGACTACGGGGATCCCCAGGTGCTGGGATAGCTTTTCAATATCCACCTTGATCTGCTTGCGCCGGGCCTCATCCAAGAGGTTGACAACCAGGACAACCCGGTCAGTGAGCTCCATCACTTGCAAGACCAAATTCAGATTACGTTCCAGGCAGGTTGAATCGGCAACGACAACGGTCACATCCGGCCGGCCGAAACAGATGAAATCCCGGGCGACTTCCTCTTCCACCGAATTGGCCAGCAGCGAATAGGTTCCTGGCAGGTCCACTAACAGATACTTGTCGCCATCATGGTGAAACCGCCCCTGGGCGTTGGTCACAGTCTTGCCCGGCCAGTTGCCCGTATGCTGGTTCATGCCGGTGAGGCTGTTAAAAACTGTGCTTTTGCCGGTATTGGGATTACCGGCCAGGGCAACGACAAATTCATCATCGGCACGAGCCTGGATGTCAAAAAGATCGTTGAGAACACTAGAGCCGGTTGATTTATTAGTTAACCCCATTCGTCTTAGGCCTCGCTTGGCTCCACATAAATGGTCTGTGCCTCTTCGCTGCGCAAAGCAATCACTGCTCCGCGGATTTTGTAGGCAACCGGATCGCCCACCGGGCTCCGCAGCAGGGCTTGCACAGGCGTGTTATTAATCAGACCAAGGTCCAAAAGCCGGCGCCGGACAGAGCCCTGGGCCAGTAAATTGCGCACCACCCCGGTTCCTCCTAGCGGCAGTTCGTGCAGGGGAATGATATTTACCGCCACAATTGGTCCCTCCTCTTTTTGTAGTGCAGGAAAAAATGTTTCCTACCGCCAACTTATTCAAGATAATTTACCGGGGTGTTGAATAAACATAGGAACAGGTCAAATGTCCAGCAAAGGAGGACGTCCGATGCCCCGCAAGCGTCAGTTCCATACCGTTCGCGGCTACCAACGTCAGGAGCATGGCCTGCTTACCGACAGCATGGAAGATTATTTGGAAATGATCTACCGCCACTGTATAGACGCTGATTTTACCCGTATCAATGTTCTGGCTGAGCAACTAAATGTCCAAGCTTCCTCGGCCACCAAAATGGTGCAAAAGCTGGCTGAACTGGGCCTGGTGGAGTATGAAAAATACGGGCTTGTCTACCTTACGACCGCGGGACGTGAACAGGGACAATTTCTGTTTCATCGTCACCAGGTGGTCGAACAATTCCTCGCCTACCTAGGGGTCGGGGAAGAAGATTTGCTCCGGGAAACTGAGTTGGTAGAACATAATATCAGCCCGAGCACCGTGCGCAAATTGGAACTGCTGAATGAATTCTTTGGCGCCAATCCCGATCTCCAGCGTCGCCTGCGTGCTTTCATAATCGAACAGGAATAAGCAAACCTGCGGCCTCTGCCGCAGGTTTTGACTTATTTTTTGGCAATTATCGCTAGAGACGGAGAATCTGCTTTCAGGGGTGTGCCGGTCAAATCCTCGCCGGCCCAGCAAACTTCCAATCCCCGGTTAGCCAGAAGTTCCTCAATCTTTTCCAAGGTGTAGAGGTGATCCCAGGTTCGGTAGACTGTTGCGGCACCTGATTCCTCGAGCACAACATGCTGGTCCAGCCAGGCATTTTGCTTGGGATAGTGATACGCCGCCGAAAGCGTCAGATGGGCCTGGGGCCGCCAAAAACCAGCGCCGGGTGCAAGCTCCCAGCTCTCGGCCTCCCGTCGTTTCTCCTGGACGCTTAGGACATCAAAGACCAAATGCCCTCCGGGCTTTAACAATTCTGCAATCTTATCAAGAACCAGGTCGCGGGCATTGGGTAATAGCGCCCCTAGGTCGTAGTAAATGAGAGTGATAATGTCAACTTGTTCCTCCATTTCAAGCTTGAGATAATCAGAGCAGATATAGCGTATATCCATCCCGACCCGGACTGCCTCATCCCGTGCCCAGGCAAGAGAGTTTGCCGACATATCAACCCCTGTAACTTCCAGCCCCCGCTGGTGGAAACGGCTGCACCATAGCCCCGGTCCGCATCCCAAGTCCAACAATTCTTGCCCCGGCTCCGGCTCAATCACCTTCATAATCTGTTCCACACTGGCGTCAATCACTTGCGGGGTCCTGCTGGCAGCATCAATCTCTGGGTCCAAATGGGCGGCAAGCATCTGCTTGGCAATCCAGGGATCTGTCCACAGGGACGCGCCGGTGGCGCCATACTCTGGTCGTTTTCCCAAAGCGGCAAGTTCAGTTATATTTAACATTTTCATTGCTCCTTTTTGAGTTATTGCGCGTACAACAGACAAAAATAAAAGCCGCAGAGCTTGCTCTGCGGCTAAAAACCAAAACAGTAGCAAACCTGAAATCTCCTGCAACACAAAACCCGCTGCCTAGCAGCGTTGCTCATGCTGGATTAGGATGATTTCAGCTTTGCATTTCCGACCTGGGCCCTGCCGGGTCCAGCGGAAGGCATTCCACCTTTCAATCTGTTGTACGCAAATCCAGCGTATCAAAAAAGATACACAAATGCAATGGTTTTATTGGCAAATTCAGTATATACTATATAGGTAACAACATAGCAAAAGGAGACTTATATGATAACCTTTAACCAATTGGGGCTTAGCGACAGTGTTATGAAAGCCCTTAATGACATGGGCTTCGAGGAAGCAACCCCTATTCAGGAACAAACAATACCTGCGGCCATGAACGGCCGAGACATCATCGGCCAGGCGCAGACCGGTACCGGCAAAACCGCGTCTTTTGGAATTCCAATGGTCGAGCGCTTTGAGCCCAATGCTGCCACCCGCGATATACAGGGGCTGGTAATCGCACCCACTCGGGAACTGGCGGTCCAGGTCTCGGAGGAGCTTTACAAAATCGGCCAGTTTAAGGGCATCCGTACTTTACCTGTCTATGGCGGACAGGACATCGGACGGCAAATCAAGGGCTTAAAAAATCGTCCCCATATTGTGGTCGGCACCCCGGGTCGCCTGCTGGATCATATCCGGCGTCGCACGCTTCGGCTGCACAATGTCCAGGTGGCAGTGCTGGACGAAGCGGATGAAATGTTAAACATGGGCTTTATCCAGGACATCGAGGCAATACTAGCCGAGATGCCTGAGGAGCGTCAAACCCTGCTGTTCTCCGCCACCATGCCACCACCAATTCGCCGCCTAGCCGAGAAATTTATGCGCGAACCAGAGTACATCGCTGTACGCAGCAAGGAAATGACTGTGCCCAGCATCGCCCAGAAATATATGGAGGTCAATGAGCGCCAAAAGTTTGAAGTCCTCTGCCGCCTGTTGGACATCCAGCCACCGGAGTTGGCAATTGTCTTTGGTCGCACCAAACGACGGGTAGACGAATTGACAGACGGGCTAAAAAAGCGCGGCTATTCAGCCGAGGGAATCCACGGAGACCTCACCCAGGCCCGGAGGGACGCAGTAATGCGCCAGTTCCGGGATGGGAGTATCGACGTCTTGGTGGCAACTGATGTCGCCGCTCGGGGCTTGGACATTTCCGGCGTCAGCCATGTATATAACTTCGATATCCCCCAGGACCCGGACAGCTATGTGCACCGCATTGGACGCACCGGCCGCGCCGGTCAGAACGGGGAAGCAATGACCTTTGTCACCCACCGGGAGCTCTACCACCTGCGCACCATCGAGCGTCTGACCAAACGAAAGATTGAACGGGCAAAGGTTCCCTCTGACACTGATGCCCTGGCCGGGCAACAACGGATGACTGTGGAGCGGCTGCTAGGGGCAATCGAAGAAAACGAAACATCCCGCTATCGCTCCATGGCCGAACAAATGCTGGCTGAGAATGACTCTGTCACCGTTTTGGCTGCGGCTCTCAAATTGCTCACCGGCGAACGGGATACCACGCCCATCCAGCTTACCGACGAACCCATGTACTCCAAGCGACCGCCTCGGCGCAACAATAACCACCGTGGCGAACGCCGACCCTACCCCAAACAGGGCGGATACCGCAAAAAACATCGTTAATAAAAAGCGCCTGCCGATTTAACCGGCAGGCGCTTTAACTTAGATTTAATCATTATTAGTAGCGTTTGGAATTTAAGGCAATGTCCCGAAGCAGGGTGAGGAGTTCCGAGAGCAAATAAAACACGATCAGAACAACCAGTGCGTTAAGCATGCTGATAAGCAGCAGCGCAATACCAGCTAAGAAAGGCGGAAACTGCAGGGGCATAAAGAAATTCCAGTAAAGCAGGGAAATAAAATTCATACCAGCCTCAAACGGCATCGAAATGTCTCCCCCAAACCAAATACTGACACCGGCGACAACCCCCAAAGCGCCAATCGCCAGCGCCTGCAACTCCCCAATCAATCGAAGCAGAGCTGCCGCCAGCGGCACCACCGGATACTCCTGCCGAGAAAGGGCGCTGATCCCGACAGACCGGTAAATTACCACCCGGAAGGCGAGATAGAAAGCAACTGTAAATAATGCGAGGCCCAGGAGCATGCCCAAGGCATCGCCCGGATTGTTAACACTGCCAATTTCCAACAAAAATCCAATTAGCACAAACAGATAGCCCAATACCAGCAGGGCGGCCATGACCTTAAGGGCAATGACGCTGATCTGGTACAAAGTTGTGCCGAAGGACAAGGACGAAAGGATTTGGTCAATTTTCTTGTTAATATTCAATTTATACCCTCCCTTTACCATGGTATATAAATATTTCTCTATATACCATGTATTTCCCTGCCCCGTCGGCATGTAAATATCAAGTAAAAAAATTCAACTTGCATAACAGCATAACTTATACCGAATTAGAAAAACGGGGGGCGTTGACCACTAGCCAACACCCCGTCTATTAAACAATTGCGTATTTAGTCAAAGTAGAGGATTTTCCCCCGAGCACGGCTCCTGAGATAGAGCATACCCAGAGAATACCGGGGCTGGCGCCGCTTATCGGTGGGCGAGCCGGGATTCAAGAGCAGACAGCCGTCGGTCGTACGCACAAGTGGTTTATGGCTATGCCCAAAGACAACAACATCGGCATCCGGAAAACTCGCCCGGGCCCGTTCCGGTGTCTCCCGGCGTTTTCCATTATGTCCATGGGTCAGACCAATCTTGAATCCATTGAGCTCCAATAACTTTTGATACCCCAGCGCTTCAACCAGCTCCGGCGGGTCAGTATTGCCGGCCACCGCTTCCACCGGCGCCAACCGGGCCAGGGCGTCCAGCACTGATTGCTCATTAATATCGCCGGCATGCAGTATTAGGTCCACACCGGCAAATGTTTCCGCCACGAAATCCGGCAACGCCTTCCGGCGTCTCGGGATATGGGTGTCGGAAATTACGCCAACTTTCAATGCATCGACCTCCCGGCAGGGCAACTATTCCCTGCTCAAATAATTGTGGGCTTCTTTCAACTTCTCGATAATCGGTATCCCCTGGGGACAGGCCGGTTCACAGATTCCACATTCGATGCAGCGGGCAGCATCTCGCTCGTTACCCATCACCCGTTTATAGCTTGCCCTGGCTTCTGCGGCATCTTCAAACATCAAAGCATTATTGTACAGGGTAAAGATATGAGGAATCATCACATTTGCCGACTCACAGGGTGTGCAATATCCGCACTGGGTACAATTGACCTTGGTAAGCGAATGGAATTTGTCCCGCACAGCCTCGACAATTTGCAACTCTTCCGGTCCCATTTGGTTGGGATGGGCATTGGCGGCGGTGCGAAGGTTCTCTTCTAAATCAGACATTGTCGTCATCCCGCTAAGCACAGTGGTTACTTCCGGATGATTCCACAGCCAATGCAGCGCCCATTGGGCCGGTGTCCGCTGTAATCCAGAGGCGTCCCATAAACGCTGAATTTCCCGTGGCGGCTTGCTGGCCAGCTTTCCGCCCAAAAGCGGTTCCATGATTACAATCGCCAGGTTTTTATCTGCCGCATACTTGAGCCCATCGCGACCGGCTTGGGTGTTCTCATCCAGGTAATTGTACTGGATTTGACAAAAGCTCCAGGGATAGGCATCGACAATTTCCCGGAACAAATCGGGCGCATCGTGAAAAGAAAAGCCCGCATAGTTGATGCGTCCATCCGCCAAGGCACGATCCACGAAATCCAGAACATTCAGGTCCATGATTTTCTTCCATGTTCTACGGTTCAGTGCATGCAACAGGTAAAAATCCACATACTCTGTTTCCAGTTTATTCAGCTGTTCATCTAAAAGTTTATCGAAATCCTCGTGTGTTTCGGCGAGCCAGACCGGAAGCTTGGTGGCAAGCTTTACACGTTCCCGGTAACCGTCTCGCAACGCTTTGGCAACGACTTTTTCACTTTCACCCTTATGGTACGGATAGGCGGTGTCCACATAATCAATGCCATTATCGATGGCATGACGCAACATGGCGATTGCTTTTTCTTCGTCGATTTTGTCCGATTCCTGAATCGGGTCGGCACCCGCCTGCAATGGAAACCGCATGCAGCCAAAACCTAGAGCCGAGACCTTAAAATTATGGCGTCCAAATTTCCGGTATTGCATTATATATTCCCTCCCAAAGTGATGCTTACAATATTAATTAGATACGCGATTGGAATTTCCTTCATTCGTTAATCGAAATACTCTGCTGGGGAAAGAAACTTTTGCTCTGTTCCCAATTTCACAAAACATTTTACTCACGAAATTTTTTTCACGGCCTACAGGTCCTAGATTCTGTCAGCCGCCCGGCGTTATTGTAAGTTTACTATGAAAATTCAGGTCCTAAGACCACTTTTTGAGACAAGTCCTAATGTTATGTCAATTAGTGAACTTTTTCCCATTACAGGATTGGGGCGGCAAAACGTTGAATTATAGTTTTCAAGGTTGCCCATAAAATAAATTTATGACAAGGAGCGGATTAAATGGACTTTTTCCAAACTATATATTGATGCTATTCTGGCAGCCAACTCTTGATTGAATAATCTTGTCTGGGGTCTGCCCATGCTCATCCTCATTGTCGGTACTGGTCTTTATTACACCATCCGCCTCAAGGGCGTTCAGTTCACCCACTTTGGCCGCGCCTGCCGGGAAATCTGGTACAAGGTTCGCTATCCCGGTGAAACCGAAGAAGGAGACATCTCTCCTTTCAAAGCGCTTTCAACAGCGATTGCCTCCACCGTCGGCGTTGGCAATATTGCCGGTGTGGAGACGGCCATCGCCCTAGGGGGACCAGGCGCCATCTTCTGGATGTGGGGCTGCGCCATCCTCGGTATGGTCACCAACTTTGCGGAAGTCACCCTCGGCGTGCATTTCCGTGAACAAAAGGGCGGCGTTGTCGCCGGTGGCCCAATGTACTACATCAAGAACGGTCTCAACCTCCCCTGGTTGGCTGTTGTCTTCAGTATCTTTGGTGCCCTGGCCGCGCTGGGTATCGGCAATATGGTACAGGCAAACTCCATGGCCGACGTCCTGGAATCCACCTTCAGCGTGCCGCCGTTGGCCACTGCCATTGTCCTGGCGATTCTCGTCGGAGCTGTAACAATCGGCGGTATCAAGCGGATTGCCGACGTCTGCGGCTTCGTTGTTCCGGCAATGGCCGTATTCTACATCATTGCCGCCATGACCATTATCATTATCAATATCACTAAAGTTCCCGATGCTTTTGGCCTTATTTTCTATCATGCTTTCCGCCCGACAGCTGCAGTTGGCGGTTTTGCCGGTTCTGCCATAATGATGACTGTGCGTTATGGGGTTGCCAGGGGCGTTTTCTCCAACGAAGCCGGCCTTGGCAGTACGCCCATCGCTCACTCAGCAGCAAAGACAGACCATCCTGTCCGTCAGGGTGTCTGGGGTCTGTTTGAAGTTTTTGTCGATACCATCGTTCTCTGTACGATGACTGCCCTCGCCATCCTCACCACCGGCGTTTGGAGTAGCGGTGAAGAGGGTGCTTCCCTGACAGCAGAGGCTTTCAACGCTGGACTGCCTGGGTTAGGAGGCGGCCTGGTAACAGTGGGCGTCATCCTCTTTGCCTATACCACCACAATTGTCTGGTGTTACTATGGTGAAAAATGCGCAGAGTATCTGTTTGGCACCAAGATTGTATTGCCCTACCGGATAGTTTGGCTCCCGTTCCTATTTATTGGAGCATTGGGTGGTCTCCAGGCAATCTGGGCAATTGCCGACACCCTCAATGCCTTGATGGCGATCCCCAACCTCGTCGGTTTGATTCTCCTCAGCGGCGTCGTTATCAAGCTGGCCAAGGAGTTCTTCTCAACCGAACAGTACAAGGAAATCAAACCAACTAAGAAAGTCGGTTAGTTCTCCTCCCAAGGGCAACCTGACCTTGCAAAACCCCGGAGATTGCTCCGGGGTTTTGCTTGTAAAAATATATGTTTACGCTATAATATACCCGTAACGGGTATAAAGGAGGGGTCATTCTTGCCTGTCTATGCCTTTGTGTGTGGCAAATGTGACCACAATTTTGACGTGCTCACCAGCTATAGCAACAAAAAGCACATTGCTTGCCCCAGCTGCGGCAGCCAGGAAATCAAAGAAACTTTTCGCGGTTATGGGAGCGGCGTTCAAGCCAGTTCCGGCGGCAAAAAACCCTTCACATGAGCGGGCTCCTGTTAGCGGACAGGTAGTCCGCTTCTCCTTTCAGGTATTGCCAGTCAAAATTCTGTGCAGACTATCCCTGAAAGGAGGGTTGAAATGACCCAATTTAGCGGAACGGAAAAGATTGGCGATGTGGTTGCCCATTTCCCCGGCGCCACAGAAGTATTTCGTAAATACAAAATTGATTTTTGTTGCGGCGGCGACCGTCCCTTGCATCAGGCCTTGCGAGAACAGGGTTTGAATGAGCAGGAGGTGCTCAGTGACCTTGAGTCGGCCTGGGAACGGGCAGCCCAGTATCGGTCTGGCCAGATTGACTGGCGGGAAGCGCCCATGAGCGAGCTAATTGATCACATTGTCAGTACCCATCACGGCTATCTGCGCAACGAATTGCCTGCCCTGAGCGAATTGACAATGATGATACTCCGGGCCCACGGCGCCCAGCACGGCGACACCCTGCGCCAAGTCCACAAACTCTTCCACAATCTGAAGACCGAGCTGGAGCAACACTTAATCAAAGAAGAAGAAATGCTCTTCCCCCTGATCAAAGACTATGAAACCACCAATGACAAGGCCAAACTGGACCAAGCGCTTAAGATTCTCGACGAGCTGGAAGCTGAGCATGAGGGTGCTGGGGATGTGCTCAAAGAACTGCGCCAAATCACTGGCGAATATGCCGTCCCCGCCGACGGCTGCCCAACCTACGACGATACCTATCGCCGTCTGGTGCGTCTGGAGGAAGATATGTTCCAGCACATTCATCTGGAAAACAACATTCTCCATCCCCGGCTCCGGGCCGAAAAGAATAATTAAACCACGCCGCTGGGCGTGGTTATTCTGTACATAATATTTGAACCGCTTGCTCCAGGGAAATGTCCAGCAAGGGAAAGCGCCACCATTCGCTGTCTGCAAAATGCCACCATTCCTTATCAATGCCGACAAAGCCGTTCTCCTCCATAATCTCCGTGAGGTAGTGCATATTTTCCCGGGCCTCCGGGCTCATCTGGGAGTAGCGGGCGCCGGCGCCACTGAAGTCATCAAAATCGGAAGGCATCGCCAGTTCTCTGCCCAGGCCGTCCACCAAAGTCACGTCCACGGCACATCCGCGACTGTGCAATGAGCCAAACCGGGGCTCGGCAAAAAAATGTTGGTGTTCGCCCGCCTCCGCCCATAAGTAGCTGTGGATGCTCCGGGGCCGGTAGGCATCCCATATTTTCAGGCGGTATCCGTCTTGCATAAAGCGCTCATTGGCCCGAGCCAGCTTGTCTGCGGTTTGGGAGCGCAAAAAAGCGTAATTGCCGAAATAGACCGGCACGCCCAGGAGATTATCGTCGCCGGCGTAACGCAATTCAATCACCAGGTCGGGCACAAAGTCGGCCAGGCAAACGAGCCCGCTCTCCAGCACTTGCTGCTCTAGGGCACTGCTGACCTCGGTCTCCAAGCCCGGTTCTAACTCTAGGGCTCCCGTGCCAATTAAAGCCGGGGCCACAAATAGCAGCGAGAGAACTATACCTACATATTTCCGGAGCACAGATTTCACCCCAAGCCAGATAATCATTCAGTCTTATGTTTCCAGACAGGGGGTTATTCATGCACAGTTAAACTAAAATTTCACCGCAGAACACCAATACAGCCTGGCCGAAAAGCAACACCCGCTCACCCTGGACTTCTACCTGCAGTTCGCCGCCGCGGCTCGAAAGCTGGCGGGCCTGGAATTTAGTTTTGCCCATTTTTTGCTGCCAGTACGGTGCCAGACAACAGTGGGCAGAACCGGTGACAGGATCCTCATCGATGCCAATGCCAGGGGCAAAAAACCGGGACACAAAATCATACTTCGACGACTGGCTGCGAGCGGTGACAATCGCGCCCCGCTCAGTTAAAGCAGCCAGGCGGGCAAAATCCGGCTTGAGTTTAACGAGTTCTGCCTCGGAAGCAATTTCAAACAAAAAATCCTCCCGATTGCGCCCGCTGTACAGCGGCTTGATGCCGATGGCAGCTAGCAACCCATCGTCTACAGCACAAGAGGTTGCCGGCTCGGCGGGGAAGTCTAGTATAATCTGTCCTCCATGCTGACGGGCACTCAGAGGACCGCTTCTGGTGGCGAAGCGCAGAGTTTCTCCGGGCTTGGCCCGGCCGCTGGCATAGAGGGCATGGGCGGTGGCCAGGGTCGCGTGGCCGCAGAGGTCGACCTCCACCGTCGGCGTAAACCAGCGCAGCGCGTAACCTTCAGGTCCGGGCAGCACAAATGCAGTCTCAGAAAGGTTCATCTCCGCAGCCACCGCCTGGAGCCATTCGTCTTTCCGCTCTTCGTCCAAGACGCAGACAGCCGCTGGATTGCCGGCAAAGGCCTGACTTGTAAAGGCATCCACCTGATAAATTGGTACTGTCATTTAACTTTCCCCCTTGCTTTGCTTTTCAGCAGGCAATAACCCCTGCTCAATCGCCACATCCAACATCGCTTCCGCATAATCCCATAAAGCTACCGCGCCCTGGGCCATCGGCTGATTGCGCTTTAGCACCTGCTCACGGGTGATATTATGTCGGCGCCAGGTGCCGCCGTCGGTGTGGAAATTGTGCAGCATCGGTTGCAATCTGTCCAGTGCAGCTGCAAACCTGGCCTCAGGTGTGCGCCGCTCTTCAAACTCTTCCCAAAGCTGCCAAAATTCCCGGCCCTGATCTTCCGGGAGCAGGCCAAAGAGGCGGGTCGCCGCCTTCTGCTCCCGTTCTTCTTTGTCCAGATTGCCGGCCTCGTCATAGCAAAAGGTGTCACCGGCATCAATCTCGACAATGTCGTGGATCAGAACCATTTTCATTACCCGGGGTAAATCCACCGTCTCATTGGCATGCTCGGCCAGCAGCATCGCCATCAGGGCCAGGTGCCAGGAGTGCTCGGCGTCATTTTCCCGGCGTTCGGGATCGGCAATTAGAACAGTCTGTCGGTAAATTGTTTTCAGTTTATCGATTTCAGCGATGAACTCAAGCTGGCGCCGCAAACGTTCACTACTCATTATGCAACCACTCTTCCTTTAACATAGAGTACATGCGTACGTCATAGAACTGACCCTTGGCATAAATATGTTGACGCAGAATTCCCTCAAATCTCATGCCCAGCTTTTCAAGCACCCGGGCCGAACCGACATTATCCAGATAGCACCTACCCTCCAGGCGATTAACACCCTGATCAAAGGCAAATTCCATAACTGCCCGACCGGCCTCGGTGGTAAAGCCCTTGTTCCAGTGACTACGGGCGAGGGCAAATCCCACTTCTGCTCGAAACTGATTCGGTTTCCAACCCACAAACCCGCAGGTCCCAATCACCCGGCCTCCGGTGCGCTCCACCAGCGCCCAGGGCGCAACTTTCCCCTGCTCATAACATTGCAGAACAAAATTGACAAACTCCCGGGAGGCCTCGATACTGCGATGAAACTCCCACGTGGTGTAACGGGCAACTTGGGGGTCGGATGCGTACTGAAAGACCGCATCCGCGTCAGTACTCTTCAGCTTGCGTAATAGCAGGCGTTCAGTATGCAGTTCAGGTAAATCCTTAAAAACGTCGGCAATCATACTTTCACCACTTTCCAGATACTTGTATCTTTATTCGCCATTGGCAAGCGGCAATCCTTTCGCAGGGGGAGTAGCGACCAGCGCTTCGCTGCGCCGGAAGACGCCTAGACGCAGGGCAACGAGCCCTAACAAAAGCAGGCAAAGGCCGCCTGCAGAAATAACGGGTACCGCACCCCAATGGTCAGCCATCACCCCGGTAACACCCAGAGCCAAAAGTCCGACCGAGTTACCAATGGCAATATCAATGCTGAACACCCGTCCCCGCATCTCATCGCTGACGACCTTTTGGAGAAATGTGCCATAGCTGACGTTCACCAGCGTTGCGGCAAAGCCCATCGCCAAGAACCAGGCGCCGGCCACCGGCAACCAGGGACTGTTGGCCAGAAGCCAATAGGACAGGCCGAGCCCAGATATGGACATCACCATCAAGCGCAATTCCCCCAGCCGCCCGCCCAGGCGGCCCATAAACAGCGTGCCCAAGAGCAGTCCGCCGCCGTTGATTGTCATTAACAGGCCGTACTGCCATTCGCTGAACAAGAACACCTCTTTAATAAGCACCACATTTAATGTGCTCAAGCCCCCCATGGGCGGCAACATTGCCAGGGCAAAGAGGCCGATTACAAACTTTACCGGCAAATTGCCGCGGATATACTGCCAACCGTCGCGAAAGTCGGCGGTAAAACTTCGTTCTCGACTCTGCCGCTCCGTCTCGGTACCGGGGATTTGAATCCAGAGTTCCGAAAAAGCCGAAAGCCAGAAGGAGACAGCATTGACGATAAAGGCCGCCTCCAGCCCCCAAAAACCGAGGAGTACACCGCCCAGGGCCGGCCCGGCCAGCTGGGCTGTATAGAATGTCGCAGACGAGAGTGCGTTGGCAGTAAGCAGCCGCTCTCGGGGAACCAGCCGTGGAATTACGGTGCGAACTGCCGGTGTAAAGAACACCGAAACCACGGACATTGCCAGAGCAAGCACATACAAAAGCGAAATATCGCGGGTAAAGGCCATGGCCAGGGCAAGCAGTCCGGCAATTATATCGGCGGTGATAATAATCATTTTTTTGTTCCAGCGGTCCACCAGCACCCCTGCCCAGGGCCCCAGGGCCACCGAGGGGATTGTCAGGAAGATAAACAACATCCCGACCGCTGCCGCCCGTCCGGTGATATCCACCACCAGCCAGGTAAGGGCCAGCATACTAACCCGGGAGCCGAGATTGGACACTCCCTGTCCGGCCCAGAGCAAGGCAAAATTGCGGTTCTTTAAAACCTGTATATATTCTTTCATACTTACACCATCCTTTAATAGCGGCCAGCCGACAGAAAGACCCCTTCTCCCGGCGGGAAAAGGGGTCATCAAATAGCAAACAGAATAGTCCGGAGCGCTAGCGCTCCGAAGCAAGCTGCCGAATGACCATCTTTGTTATCCCGGGACATATGTCAGATTGCTTCTGAGAGATGATCATTGGACCGAGCCTCCTTGAATAAATTCATTTCAATCATAAACCAATTCATCTACGTTAGCAACGTTGTCACAGTTTTGTAGTCGAGCAAAAACCGATTGTTGCCTGCTGGCAAACGGGTTATAATATACAAGTATTCTAAAGGGGCAGGTGAGAAGATGAATAAGAAATTGTTAATCATCGCGCTGGCGCTGTTGACAGCTGTACTGGCAGCAGGCTGCCAAAGCGATGGACAAACCGATTCTGATTTAGTGGAAGCGCTGATTGTCATGGATAACGGCGCCGAAATTGCTCTGGAACTATATCCCGAGGTGGCGCCTATCACTGTCGAAAATTTTGTGAACCTGGCCAGACAAGGATTTTATGATGACCTGACTTTCCATCGGATTGTCCCCGGTTTCATGATTCAGGGCGGCTGCCCCCTGGGCACCGGTATGGGTGGCCCGGATCACCGCATCGAAGGGGAATTTGCCGCTAACGGCCATGCCAACGACCTCAAGCACGAACGGGGCGTTATTTCCATGGCCCGTTCCATGGACTTTAACTCCGCCGGCTCCCAATTTTTCATCATGGTCGATGCCGCTCCCCACTTGGACGGGGACTATGCCGCTTTTGGCCGGGTGGTCAGCGGTATCGAGGAAGTGGACGCAATCGTCAACGCCCAACGGATGGGTGAGACACCGGTAGCCCCGCGCCACATTCAAACAATCACCGTCAGCGATTGAAGGAAAGGAAAGTGATTATGAGCAAAAATCCTGAAGTAACCATTGAAATGGAGAACGGCGGCACAATCCAACTAGAACTCTACCCGGAGGTGGCGCCCAACACCGTCAACAACTTCCTGGCTCTGGCCGGGAGCGGTTATTATGACGGCGTGATTTTTCACCGAGTTATCCCCGGCTTTATGATCCAGGGCGGTTGCCCCCAAGGCAGCGGCACAGGCGGTCCCGGCTACAGCATCCGGGGCGAGTTTAGCGCCAACGGCCACACCAATGAGCTCAAACATGAGCGAGGAGTCATTTCCATGGCCCGCACCGCCGACCCCAATTCAGCCGGCTCCCAATTCTTCATCATGGTTGATAACGCGCCCCACCTGGATAATCAATATGCTGGCTTCGGCAAGGTAGTGAGCGGAATGGAAGTTGCCGACGAAGTCGTAAACGCCCCCCGGGATATGGCGGACCGCCCCACCCAGGAACAAAAAATTCGCAAAGTCACAGTCAACACCCACGGCCAGGTGTACCCAGAACCGGAAAAACTCTAAACATGTCCCGGTTCAAGATGGTCGTTTCTGCCCATATATTTCTCACCCAGCCTGACAAATTATTGCTGCTTAAGCGACAGAATACCGGCTTTGCCGATGGCCAATTTTCAGTGCCGGCGGGTCATTTAGATGGCGCGGAGCCAGCAACGGCTGCGGCTATCCGGGAGGCCAAAGAAGAAGTGGGTGTAACCATCGACCCAGCTGATCTAAAATTAGTCTCCATCATGCATCGCCGCAGCGATCGGGAGCAGATTGATTTCTTTTTTGCTGCCGATACATGGACTGGTCAGCCAGTAAATGTCGAGCCAGAGAAATGTAGCCAGTTAACCTGGTGTTATTTTGACGCTTTGCCAGAAAACCTCGTGCCCTATGTCAGGCAGGCAATTGAAAATTTCCGTGCCGGCATATTTTTCAGCGAATTTGGCTGGTAACGCAAATTCAGGACGGTTCTCGATTGGCACAAAACTTGAAAATGCCAAAAGAGAACCGTCCTGAATTGGTGCAAACTTTTTTAAGGAGTGCTGTGATGACTGAACTAATCCACTTTATGCCGCCCTCCCAACATAACCCCGAGGACTTGGAAAAATTACTTTCGGCTCACCCGGAGATCCGCTTTGTGTCTCTGATGGGAGTAGACTTGGGGGGAAATGCCACTGATGAAAAAATTCCTGTCAATCTCTTTCTCAGAAATTGTCGCCAGTTCCTGGAGGAAGGGGTGCAGACCGACGGTTCCAGCGTCATTTTACATGACATTGCTACCCTCAACGATGCCAAAGTGGATTTGCTGCCGGATTTAGCTGTGAACTGGTTCGTCGATTACAACCGCGAACATCTGTGGGAAAACCAGAAACCGGTAGGCACTTTGCGGATACCGGCCTTCCTCATCCACAAGGGCAAGGCCGTAGACAGTCGGTCAGTCCTCAAGCGGGCGGCAGAAAACTTTCAAACCGTTCTGGAAACCTTGCTGAAAGAGCAACCGGAACTCTTGGCCGCCTGCGGCGCACCGCCGGAGCATGTTGCCGGCATCAATCTTACTGCCGCCACCGAACTGGAATTCTGGGTCCAGACCCCCCGGGACCGGGCCGATGTGGAGAAGCTGGCCACGTCCCAAAGTCTCAAGGAGCAATATTGGAAACGTACCCAGGGAGCCGTTCGCACCGCCCTGGAAAAGAGTCTGCTGCTCCTGGAACAATATGGTCTCGAACCGGAAATGGGCCACAAGGAAGTGGGCGGTGTCTCCAGCACCTTGGCCGGCAACGGCAAATTTGATCATGTCATGGAACAGCTGGAGATTGATTGGCGCTACTCCACCCCGCTCCAGACCGCCGATAATGAACTGCTGGCCCGGGAGATGATCGCCGATGTCTTCCGCAGCCACGGATTGGATATAACCTTCGCTGCCAAACCAATTGACGACGTCGCCGGTAGCGGCAAGCATGCCCATTTCGGCGCCAGCGTAACACTTGCCGACGGGGAAATGTATAATCTGTTCAATCCCGCCGATATGAAAGCGGATTACCTTAGCCCCCTGGGGTATGGCGCACTCATGGGACTTTTAAAGAACTATGAAGCGGTTAGCCCGTTTGTGACCGCTTCTAACGACGCCTTTAACCGCATGCAGCCGGGATTTGAAGCGCCGGTGTGCACCGTGGCGTCACTGGGCCATAGCACCTCAGAGCCTAGCCGCAACCGCTCGGTGCTGGTGGGACTGGTGCGGGAACCGGGTAATCCCAGGGCCACCCGCTTGGAATTGCGGGCGCCCAACCCCCAGTCCAACACCTACCTGGTCCTGGCCAGTGTTTACCAGGCAATGGTGGACGGCATAGTCGCAATGGCCAAGAGCGGCCTTAGCGCCAAAGAACTGGAAATGACCATTTCCAAGCCGGCAGGGGAAGATGCCTTTTATTTGGAAAGTAATCGCGCCTACCGCAGCGAAGAAAATGTATTCGAACACTATAACGAGGCGGAGCGGAACCAGCTCTTCGGTACACCGCCGGCAACGGTTTGGGAAAACCTTGCCCAGCTGGACAATGCCCCGGAGAAAACCGCTGTCCTCCTGGCCGACGACGTCTTCACTCCGGCGATTATCGGCTCCTATCGCGCAGCGCTCCTGGAGCAGTGGACGATGGAACTGGAGCACCGCATCCTGCCCACCAACTTGAACTTCATCCGGGAATGCAAAAAACTCCATGCCGACAGCGAAAATGACGCCGACGTCAAGCTTTGGAATCAGATTAAAGCCAAGCGCGACTACCTGGCCCGGGACACACTGAGTCGACCCTGCCTTTCCTGCCGCATACGCACTGCCCTGGCGTCCGGTGATTACCAACAGGCCTCGGACCTGCAGCAGGAAATGGCCCGAGAGATCGCCAATCTGCGCCAGCTTTACCGCCAATACCGCCGTAACATCCTGGACTAAGCCACCGGGGACAATTTGCGCCACATAATCAAATCAGCCCCATCGGGGCTGATTTGTCGTGTCAGAGTATCAAGAATCAACTTAAATTTGCGCCCAGAGTTTCTCCAGCTCTGCCGCCCTGTTTTCCCGGAGCGCGGTTAACTCTTGCAGGCGCAGGTAATCGCTGGCGCTTTCGGCCATTTCTTTGTCTATCGCCGCCAACTCGGCTTCCAGCGCGGTGATTGCCTGCTCCAACTGCTCCAGCTTATAAACATTGGGCTTCTCCGTCCGAGGAGGCCGCCGAACTTCAGGCGCCGCCTTGTTGGTCTTTTTTGCTTCCTCCGGCCCCCGCCGGTGTTGCCGGTAATAGTCATAATTACCCAAGTAATTGACCAGCATGCCACCCCGCAGTTCCACAACCCGTTCGCTGACCCGATTGATAAACCAGCGGTCGTGGGAAACCAGCAGCACCGTCCCAGCGAAGTCCCGCAGGGTTTCTTCCAGGACCTCCCGGGCGGGAATGTCCAGGTGGTTGGTCGGTTCGTCCAATACCAGCGTGTTTACATCGCTATGCACCAGCTGGCAAAGGCGTAGGCGGCTTTTCTCACCACCGGACAAGCTGCCAACTTTATTGAATACCGCCTGCCCCCGGAACAAAAAGCGGGCCAAAATGTGGCGAGCCGTCCCTTCCAAAATCGGACACGTGTTGCGAAAGGTGTCAAGCACTGAGGCCTCAGGGTCAGGAAAACTCACCTCCTGTTCCAGCCAGCCGGGGCGCACCCGGGCGCCAATTTTAATTGATCCCGAATCAGGTTGCACTTCGCCCAGCAGCAGCTTCAGCAAAGTTGTTTTGCCACAGCCATTGGGCCCGACGAGAGCGACCTTTTCACCCTGGCGCACATGCAAACTGGCATTGTCCAGCAGTTTGCGTCCGGCAACGGAGCAGGATATTGCTTCCGCCACCCAAACATCGCGACCACTCCCCGCTTCATTAAAACTCAGGTTGAAGCTTAGCTTTTCCCGGGGGCGCTCCAAAAGCTCCATCCGCTCCAACTCCCGCTCGATTGCCCGCGCGCGGCGAAAGAACTTGGGGTTATCGCTGCGCTTGCCCCAGTCCCGATAGCGGGCAATTGCCGCTTCCATGGCCTTGATACGTTTTTGCTGTCCCTTCCATTCCTCCAGAAGCGCCTCTACCCGGGCAGATCGCTCCTCTACATAGAACGAATAATTGCCGTGGTAAACCTCCGCCTGCCCCGCGTCCACTTCAATAATCCGGCGGGCGAAGCGGTCCAAAAAGACCCTGTCATGAGAGATTGCCAGAACCGTCCCCTGGTAGTTTTGGAGGTATTCCTCCAACCATTCCACCGCCTCTGTATCCAGGTGGTTTGTCGGTTCGTCCAGCAGCAGGATATCCGGTTGGACGAGGAGTATCCGCCCCAGTTCCACGGTGGTTTTCTCACCGCCGCTGAGACTGGCGAACTGTTGCTCTAAAAGCGACGCCAGGCCCAGCCCCCTCACCACCTTGCCCAGTTTTTCTTCAATTGCATAACCTCCAGCCAGTTCAAACTGCTCCTGCAAACGGGCATAGGTGGTCATAACCCGTTCCAACCCTGCCTCCCCGGCACCGGCCATCTGACTTTCCAGGCGGCGCAATTCCGCCTGCATGGCTAGCAGGTCGGCGAAGGCCAAATTAAGCACATTCATTGCCGTCATCCCGGCAGGGTATTGGGGGATCTGTTGCAGGAGGCCGATGCTGGCCCCTTTGCGTATCGCGACCTCTCCCGCCTCGCACCCCTCGCCGGCGATGACTTTAAACACCGTGGTCTTGCCGCCGCCATTTTCGCCGATTATCCCTACCCGTTCGCCGGAGGTCACTTCCAGGTTGAAGTCAGCCAAAACTTGATTGGCGCCATAATATTTTTCAATTCCTCGAAGACTGATTTCAATCATCTTACTCAACTCCTTATAAACCACTTAGGTACACAAAAAGCCCAGGCAAGCAAAACCTGCCCGGGCGTATATTCCCAGAGGATTCTTTTACTCGCATCGGTTAACATAACATTTAATTTTGTACACACTACTCCCTTGACCAGTCAAAGCATGAATAATCGCAGTGATCGGCAAACGGGACAAAATACTGTTAACCAACGCAGTCACCTCCTATATGTTCTGGAAATAATTATAGCACAGCCTAGAGCATGTGCCAACTCAGGACGGTTCTCAATTGGTGCCGATTATGCAAATTGAGAACCGTCCTGAATTGGTGAATTGGTGTTAGATTGTGATGTCCCGCCGGCGGTAGAGATACCAGGTGAGGCCGGCGGTTATAATTGCCACCGCCACCAGCGTCAGCAGCCGCCAGGGGGGCAAAGAACCCTCGGCGACTATATCCGAGGCATTCATGTACCAAAATGGCGTCAGGTATCGAAGGAACTCGGCGCGCTCAGCCAAGAGGGAAACGACATGCAGAAAGTAAAGTCCAATAACCAAACCTATACCGGCTGAGTAGGCGGACTTCTTGCGCACGAAAAACAGGGAGAGCAAAAAGGCAATACCGGCAAAGGCCAGTTGCGCAAACAGGGGCGCAATTAGCAGACGAAACAGCTCCAGCCGGGAAAAATCATCTACCCAGATTTCAAAGCTTATATAGCTGACCAGGCCGATGCCCAGATTAAAGAGCAGCAGGATGGCCCCGATTGCCAGCAACTTCTCCCCAACCACCCGGGACCGGGTCACCGGTTTTGCCAACAGAAACTCAATTGTCTTTTCGTCTTCTTCTTTGGCCAGCATGGTCGCGGCTAGCATTGCTGCAAAGACGCTGCCAAATAGAATAACCATAAAGTATGCCTCCACAGCATAAAAGCCGATGGCATCGGCCATACTCAATCTATCCATACCAAAGATGCGCATGAATTCTTCCGGAAACATGGTCATGAATTCTTCCATTTGCTCTGCGTCCCCGGCGAAGGTAGGGTATAGGGAAATAACGAACAGATTGAGGGCCGCCAAGGCCAGCATCCAAATCAACAATGAGCGCCGGTTTGACCTCAACTCGCGCAGGAGAATAAACATCTAGTCTTCCTCCGTTCCGTAATAATGCATAAACACTTCTTCCAACGTCGGCTCCTCCAACCAGAGATTCTGCAGATTGTAAGCAGAGAGTGTCTGCACCAACTGATTGATATCACCGTTGAAGAACAGCTGTAAAGAATTGTTGTCCCGCTCCATGTTAACAATTCCCGGAAGACTCAATTCCGGTATGTCGTCAGAAAAGTTGATGCGCACCTTGCGAAGCTGATTATTTCGAAGTTGGACTACGTCTTCAACTGTTATGATGCTTCCATCCCGGATAATTGCGACTCGCTGGCAAAGTTTTTGCACCTCGCTGAGGATGTGGGACGAGAAAAAAATTGTGGTGCCCCGGGCATGTTCCTCCCGCAGCAGCGAAAAAAAACGCTTCTGCATCAACGGATCCAGGCCACCTGTAGGCTCATCGAGGATTAGCAGCCGCGGCTGATGGAGCAAAGCCTGGATGATGGCGACTTTTTTCTTGTTGCCCAAGGACAGGGAGTGGATTCTTTTCTTGGTATCCAGCTCGAAGATTTCCACCAGTTCTTTTATCCGGCCCTCGCAATTTTGGCGGTAAAAACGCGCTGAATAAGCAAGTAGTTCACCCGCCGTCATCTCGTCGTAATAATCAACTTCGCCAGGTAAATAACCAACTTGTGCCCGAATCTCCCTGGCATTAGTGACCACATCAAGGCCAAACACCGAGGCGCTGCCACTGGTGGGAAAGATAAAATTCAAAAGTATGCGTATAGTCGTGGACTTTCCGGCGCCATTGGGCCCGATAAAACCAAAGATCTCGCCTTCCTTAACCTGTAAATCGACATCGACAATCCCCCGGGACTCGCCGTAGTACTTGGTTAAATTCCGGGCTTCAATTGCAAACATAAAATCCCCTCCCCTTGTTTGCACTTGTTCTGCATATTTTCAGTATATCACTTTTTTTAGTACGGCCAACTAAAAGCACAAATTGAGAACCGTCCTGAATCGGCGCGAATCGAGAACCGTCCTGAATTGGTGTATAATAACAAGAGATAGGATGGAAGGAGGTTGTAAAATTGCCTTTTGTATTTGTGGATTGCGGTCAGACCGACGCCACGACCAAAGCAAAGCTGATTGAGAAGATTACAGCAAGCACCAGCGAAGTATTATCGATGCCCAAGGAAAATATCTTTGTTGTGATTCGGGAGAACAATCCGGATAATGTGGGCGTTGGCGGCAAAACCCTCACTGAAGTGGTTGCCCAGAGGAAAAATACTTAGGAAAAAAGACCCCGGGGTTTCGTGCCCGGGGTCATGCATTTACAACACAATATGGCTCAGGAAAGATCAGCGCCCTTGCCGCAACTAAGGCAGCGCTTTTTATACGCGACAATCGTGCCGCCGCAAACGCATGTCCAGCGGCGCGCCATCAAATTATAAAACTCCTCTTCCCCAAGGGCCCGCAGTTCCTCCAGCTGACGCAAAGGCACACCCTCATAACCCATGGAGAGTCTCTGTAAGCGTCCGCATGGATGTTCATGACACTGATTACAGTATTCATGGCCCCTATTTATACCGCAAAGATAAATCTTGCAATAGCTTCCGTGACAATCGGGGCTGAAACTTCCACAGCCATTACATCCAACTTCCTCCGGCTCACACTGCAATTCCCGGGCCAACCGCTTTTGTAAACCTTTGTTGCCGCGGGCATAATAAATTGCGCAAGAGCCGCAGTACAACCCGCAACTTCCCACCGGCGCACGACCCTCCATTTTGCACCCCCAATTTTGTGACTTGTTTCACATAAATACGGAAACAAAAACACTCGCTACCTTGATAGTAAACGAGATTTAAATAATTTACCAGTCTTTCTTTTTCTGTGGTTTAATGATATGATGGTTAATAGGGGTCCTTAGGGGCCCTGTTTTTGCATTAATGATAAATTATCGCTGCCGGGCAGGGCATCGCCCTGCGGAAGTTGAAATTATACATTTGGAATATAACGCATCTGCGGGGAGGAATCTAATGACTGCAAAAACCAAACCAGCTGTCAATCCACTTTTTGTAATGATCATCGGCGTTTTAGGCGTCTCCTTTAGCGCTATCCTGGTTCGTTCCACCGGCGCTCCACCTGCAATCATCGCCTTCTACCGCCTTTTGTTTTCTTGCATTCTGCTGTTCCCCCTGGCTGTTTCCGGTTTTTCTGAAATCAAAGCCCTGGGCCGCAGAGAATTATGGTTATGTATGCTGGGCGGATTTTTTCTAGCCTTCCACTTCATCTTTTGGTTTACTTCCCTGGGGTTTACCAGTGTCAGCAGCTCAACGCTGTTGGTTAACCTGCACCCGCTGGTGGTTGTCACGGCTTGCTGGTTATTTTTTGGCGAAAAGCTTCACCGTTGGGCGCTGCCAGGAACTGTGGTGGCTGTTACCGGTATTGCCCTCCTGGGTTGGGGTGACCTGCAACTGACAGGCGATGCTTTGATTGGCGACCTCTACGCCCTGGCCGGCGCAGTAATGGTAGCCGGCTATTACTTAGTGGGGCGCCATGTTCGCCCGCTGCTCAGCATCGCGCCTTACGCGCTTCTGGTTTACGGCGCCAGCACAATTGTGCTCTTGGTTTACAATCTACTATTAGATAATCCGCTGACAGGGTATGCCGGCAACGACTGGGTGATCTTTGTCGCCCTCGCTGTGATTCCGACAATATTTGGCCATACACTGCTCAACTGGGCCCTGCGCTATGTATCTGCCAGCGCCGTCTCCATCAGCGTACTGGCGGAACCAGTCCTGGCAACTCTGCTGGCTATCCCATTCCTGGCGGAGATACCGGGCCCGCTCCAAATAGCCGGCGGTCTCTTGGTCCTGCTTGGAATCTGGTTGTTTTTGCATCGGCGCCGCTAATCAGTTCTCCCGCTCCCGGGCAAACTAGGGCTGGAGGTGTAAATTATGAAATATGTCCTTTCCGCACTTGGCCTGGTTGCCCTGGCGGCGCTGGCAGACCTGCTGCTCTTTGCCGAAGAATTTGGTCTCTGGACCTATACGTTAGGGGCGCTGGCAGGGATGGTGGTTGCCTTACTGGGTCTGGTTATCCTCATTAGCACCACTTTTTTGCGCTCCGGTCAGCGTCTGCCCCGGCTGCGCTTGGGTAGCGGCTTGCTGCTTACCGGCGCCGGCACATTCATTCTCAGCTGGATTATCTGGTTTGCCCTCAACACACCGGGCGCTTGATACTTAAGGAGGTTCCCCATGTCTCGCTATATTTTTACACTCCTGCTGGCAGCGGTTTTGCTCATCCCGACAACCAGCCAGGCGGGAACCGGCTTTTTGGAGTGGCAGCAGCTGATCCTGGCTGAGCCACTTGACTCCGAGCTCCTGAGCGATCCCCAGGGCTTTGCCGTGGAGGCCGGTAATCTGTACATATTGGATACGGTTGCAGGAAAGGTTGTTCAGTTCAACCACGGCAAACCAGTATCAGAAGTTCCGGTTCCAACCCAAAGCGGGCATTTAGTTGTAGATGGACCCGAGTTGCTGGTGCTGGAAAATATGCTGCCCCTGGATGAACCCCGCCGTCTCCACAGCTATCGTTGGAATCAGCATATGTTCAGTCGGGAGCTCCCAGTAAATGAAGAAGAAACGGTCGCAGTCAACCCACCCTCGGGGGCTGAGATTGCAATCACGCCCCAACTCAAATCGCTCATTCCCGTCAATGATAGTTTCCTGCTCCAATACAGTACCGGCAAGCGTTGGCTGTGGGACCCGGTCACCAACGGTTTCACCCCCTACCCGCAACCGCTGATCAAGTCCGAGACCGGCCATATGGAATTTGTCGCCGCCAATCGCAAGCATGTGCTGGAAACCACCGGTACCGCCGTTGCTTTCTCTTACCTGGGACTTGATGGACAGGGGCGGCAATACTATACTTTCACCGATTACATCGACCCCCTCAACCAACGCCAGATCATTATCCGTGCGGGCCGAGAGACCAAATATGCCGACGTCACTCAGTTTGCTGACCCGACCCTCAACACCTGGGCATGCGTTGACCCGAAAGATAACACAGTCTACACTGCCAACCGGGATACTGACACCTATCAAGTCTATAAAATCGGTGAGCGCAACTTTAAGTCGATTTATGACGGGTTTGCCCCCCAACCGGTCCCCTGGTACTACCAACAATCGATTGCTCCCGGGATCGCAAATGCCATTGTTCGGGAGCAAGAGGCGCTCTGGGACAAGCATGGTCGGGCAAATCGCTATAATCAGCTTACCCGGCAGGATGCCTGGGAAACAGGCCTTGCCTATGTGGACTACATCTGGACTCCCGGGCCCGAGAATTACACCGGCCCAGACAATACTACGGTTATCCGCACTTTACCAACCTGGCTGCCCGAGCATCCCCCTGGCGAGCCCGTACGGGGACTTCCCTACTGCTGGGGCGGCTGCATGACCCTGGAGGATTTCGACCGCCGCCTGGACCTGGGCTGGCAGGCCGGCAATGTCGAACCAGTGGGCCCCTACCACTGGGGCACCATCGGCGTCGATTGCTCCGGCTTGGTCTGGAATGTTTATGGCTATGAATCCCGGCCCGACCGGGGCTATGCCCAGACCTCCAATCCCCGCTACTTCACCCGTATTCCCCATGACCAGTTGGTCTGGATGGACACAGCCGCCATGCCCGGGCATATCGTACTTTACATTGTCGCCGACCCCTGGAATCCTGATGTGTTTTACACAATTGAAGCTACCGGCGCCCACGACAACGATACAACGATGCTTTGGTATCGTTACTTCAGTCAGGGGTTTCAAAGATTTGGCCGCTACAACGGTCTCTATCGGCCAACAACTGATGAGGAGCCTGAGGCCTGCCCTGGAGGCGAGCTGGAAGTAATCCATCGCGAGAGCGAGCAGGTGGTGGCAAAGGTGGACCCGGATGGCAGTGTCCATTTCCGGGAGCGCCATACCGAAACAATTGCCTGCAGTGAATGCAGGCAGCAATGGCTGGTGGAAACAAATCATAACCAATAGCACCTGTGCTGTGATATAATAATCAAAATAAAATATGTCCCATGTGAGGAGGAGAGCACATGCGCAGAGAGATAACCACCGGCCTTTTGTTCATTGCCCTGGGCGGTCTGCTGCTGGCCAACAATCTTGGCATGATAGATTTTAACCTGCGCCAGTGGTGGCCTGCGATTCTGGTTATCATCGGCATCGGAATGCTGTTTGAACGCTCAAACTAACAATCATTACTGGGGGAATAAATGTGACAATCGAGATTAAACGCCTGGAATCCAGGCATCTGACCCAATTTCTCCACCTCTGCCGGGAACTGGACGCAGAGGGCGCTGGCGTATCGTTTACCCGACTGAAATCCATCGAGGACACCGAGGAACTCCTAGCGGACCAGCGGACCTTTCTCTACGGTGCCTTTGAAAATGATAAACTGCTGGGCGTGTTCCGGGCCCGCCAGGGCGGCCCAGGTAAGGAACACTCCTGCTACATTGCCGCCGCCCTTACCGCCGCCAGTCGCCGTCAGGGAATCGCCCGCAAGTTGATGAATTACGCACTTAAGGATTTGAAAGCCAACGGCATCTGGATGATCCGGGCCTGGGTCTACAGCAATAATCATCCTTCTATCTGCTCCCTGCTGGATGCCGGCTTTATGTGGGCAGGCACCAACCACTGTCATCAATGGGATGAAAAAGAGCAGGACTATGTCGACGACCTGCTCTTTCATAAGGATTTACGCGCTATAGAAGCAAAAGCCGCCAAGGGTTGACCTTGACGGCTTTTCAATTACTTTTCTGCCTTGGAGAGGGCTGAGTTTACAGCGTTGATAACTGCCTCAGAAGTCAAGGTGGCGCCACTTTCAATGTCTACATCGGTTGATTGAGTATCGATTATAGCTTCAGTAACTTTTGTAAAAGCAGCATCAGCAATGCCTGGGGTCTCAGAGTGTTCACCGATATTAACTGCTACAATCTTATCATTCTCGATTTCGACTTCCACCTCTACATCGCCATTGTACCCTTTGGCGGAAGCAAAATAAGTTCCATCTTCGTAAATCGAGTCACCCCCACACCCAGCAATTACAGCGACTATCATCATTAAGCAGAGCAAACCAACTACTTTACGCAAGATACTTTACCTCCGAAAGATTTATTTATTCCTTACTTAATATCGGCGACTGCAGTCCGGCCGGCTATTCTTCCGAACACAGCCAATTGCGCATGGTTAGCGCCCGCACTACGCCCGTCACCAATCATGCCAGTTACACCGCCTGCAGCATAAAGACCCGGGATTGGCTGTCCTGTTGTATCTAGAACCCGGCTGTCCAGGTCGGTATCGACCCCACCCATTGTTGTATAGCTACCAGGAATAACCTTAGCAGCAACGTAAGGTCCAACGCTAAAGTCGGCAAACGCATCAGCATCACGTCCATAAGGGGCTACAGTCAACTCATCAAGAATCTTCTCTAGCGATTCAGGGCTGAGATCAGTCTTTGCCGCTAACTCAGAAATTGTATCTGCTACAAAAACATGTTCTGACTGCCCAATCTGAGCATTGAGACGCCCTATATTTTCAGCCTCGTCTAGAGGTAAAACCCACCAGGCAAAACCATCAGGCTGAGCCAAAATAGCGCTGCTAAGTTCCTCGCGGCTAGCACTTTCATTTACAAAGCGTTCACTTTCGGAATTGACGTAAATACCTCCGTCTGGGCCGTCTACCCTCACGCCACCAGGGAGATAACCATGACGTACGACCATCCACTCCATACCTACCAATTTTGCTCCCACTTCTTTGGCCATCTTATGCCCATCACCCGATGAACTCGGAGGCATCAAACTAGTCTGCAATCCAGCCCATTGCGGTGCATATTTTTCGATCATCTCGGCGTTAGCACCAAACTCACCGGTAGCTAAAATCACCGATTTTGCATCTATAAGGATTGTATCCACATCTGAAACGGCTTTTACTCCAACCACTCTTCCTTCATCCATTACTAATTCAGTTGCCTTTGTGTTGAATAATATTTCTACATTCAGCTCCTCAACTTTGTCCATTAAAACCGAGATCAATTCAGCGCCATGATTACTGCCACTGGCATGTTCAGGACGATCAGGGGAATCAGGATTGATATACATGTCGTAACCCATCTCAACATACCAGTCTAAAGCATCGCCGATATTTTCTGCAATTACCCTGATATGCTCTAAAGAGCCCTGTTCCTGACCACCTTTATATACCAAATCAATAAATTCTTCTACAGTATGACCTGCCCCTGCTTCTTCATGCAGTTGGGAGCCGCGACCGCCCAGCCTGCCTGTACGCAAAGTGGAACCACCAGCAAAACTCATTTTTTCAACAATAATTACATCTGCACCTTGCTCAGCAGCTTCAATTGCTGCTACCAAACCAGCTCCCCCAGCGCCAATAATAACGACATCAGCAGTATAAGGCTCTTCCTCAGCACCACCGGAGCAGGCCGCCAAGCTAACCAACAACAACAAACTCATAATCAGTGCAGTACTACGCATACAGCTCCTCCTTTAATTGTGTATATAGTTTCACAACCTACCACATCCGTAAGCACATATGAATGCGCTATGCCTATTATAGTCTTTAATGCCCAACGCCTGGAGGGGAGAAAAGTAACATAAAACCAGGGACAAATGTCCCTGGTTTTATTTAACAGCCACTATTCTGTTTGTGCCAATAAAGTGCCGCTTCTGTTCGGTTCTCTAAATCCAGTTTTCTTAAAATCCTGCTCAGATAATTTCTTACGGTTTTTTCCGAAAGGAATAACTGCTTGGCGATTTGCTTGTTTGTCATCCCCTGGCCAACCAAAGCAAGCACCTCATGCTCTTTTCGTGTAAGCTTCCAGTCATTTCCAACCAGTTGAACAAGATGTTCACTGACCTCCGAAGCATAAACACTACGTCCTTGATAGACAGTTTTAATTGCTTTAACAATTGTCTCTGAATTCTCGTATTTAAGAATATAACCTGCTGCCTTTGCTTCAATTGCTTTTAGAGCCATCTGTCTGTTTATAAAGCCGGATAGCAGTAACACCCGGCAAGAGTGTTCTTCTGTTAACACCCTGCAACAATCTAAACCATTGCCATCTTTTAACTGAATATCCATAACAACAACATCCGGCCTGCACTCATCATAAATATTTTTGGCTTCAACCGCAGAATCGGCTTGTCCCACGATTTCCATATCAGAATCGGCACTTAAGATTGCTGCCATCCCTTGTCGGACAACGGCATGGTCTTCTACCAACATAACTCTAATAGTCATTGGAAACCTGCCCCACAGCCCACGGAAGCTTCAGCCCCACCCGAGTGCCGTTCTCATCAGTTTCTATCGAAAAATGGCCACCGACTTCCATCGCCCGTTGACGCATAATCCTGATTCCTATCCCTCTTTTCCTTTTATTTAAACTAAACCCATGCCCATTGTCGCTAACATGTATTTCTATGCCCTCCAACATATCCTCAAACCGTATAACAATTTCACTGGCTTCGGAATGCTTTAAAGCATTGGTTACAGCCTCCTGAATAATATAATAACACTGATCAGTTGCGTCACATTGCAGTCCACTTAAGTCCAGACCAGATGATATTTCGATACGCAGCCTGACATTAGTTAACGCTGAAAGCTGCATAATGTAATTATGCACCCGGTCGATCAAGCTACACTGCTCGGATTGTTTTATTTCTTGCTGTAAATAACCTCTTGCCTGTGCCAGCAAGCGAGAAATATGAGATTGAAGCTCCCTTACATTGATTTTATCAGGGTTGGTTGCAATTAAATCCATGTGTAACGATAGCGCAAAAATGTCCTGCACAAGATGATCATGAATATCCTGCCCAAGACGTTGACGCTCTTCTAACACTGCCTGGCGACTCCTCAACGCTGTTATCCGGGCCACGTTCTCCCACTCAAAAACCTGAATAACCTGCAAAAACATAACGGTTATAACAACAGCTATTACCATCCGCACGACCTCTACTGGAAAGCCGGTTATACTCTGGAAAACTTGATTGTTGATAACGTTAGCTGGAAACCAGCTTTGCTCACGTATAAGCAAACTGGAAAAAAAACCATAACCCCAAAACAACATCCCTGCAACCTTCAACTGCCAGAAGCGGGTCAACCCCAGCCGCCCCAAATATTTTGTCAAACGAAACAACCCCCACCCAGCAAAAACAGCTCCAGGGAAGCCCAAAAAATAATTGTAAATAAAGTGTACAGAAAACAGCACCTGGCTTCCTAACCCATGAAAATATATCTTAGCTGCCACAACTATCATCCAAATCCCAGCAATACTCAAGGGAATAACCCATAAAGAAGAGAATTTCCGTACGCCTAAATTCTCCAGCAATCTGGAACCAAAGTAAAATAGACAGATATACGAGATAACAGTTAACATTTGCTTTCCCAACAACAGGTGGGGATTCCATTCAGGCACCAACTGGAGAAGCCATGCCAATACAAACCACTCAGAGAGTCCATGTAACAAGCCAAACATTCCAAGCCAGATCAAAGGGCGGGCTAATGGTAATTGACTCAACACAACACGGCGATTCTGTAATATTAAGCTAATGCCTAGAGTAAAATACGCAAGACCGTAACAAAAGTATAACAGAAGTTGGTACAAACAATCCCCCCCCTCGTATGTGCAAAGTATAACATACTCTTATTAATATTGATAAATAAAATAACGGCAGATAATTCATGCCGTTATTGCTTGCTGGACAAAGTGCTAATTGTCGCCACCACAGCGCTCAGCACATCCCCAGCCTGACCGCGTACAACTACCTCCGCCAAGTCGTCGCAATTGGTCTCAGCCAAATTGACGATTGCCACCGCCGTCGCCCGGGGCACCAGCCAACAGACCGGGGCCACTTCCAGGCTCGAGCCCACCACCAGCAGGAGCTCGCACTCATGGGCCCACTGCCAGGCCGTCTCAAAGGCCGGGGGCAAGGCATCGCCAAAAAGCGTTACATCAGGGCGAAAGATGCCGCCGCACCTACAGCGGGGCGGATTGTCCCCGGCTTCCACCCGGTCCAATAACGCCTTCATTTCCGCCACCTGGCCACAGGCACATGAACCAGTACGCAAATGGCCGTGCACTTCCAGCACCTGCCGGCTACCAGCCCGCTGGTGTAAATCATCGATATTCTGGGTTATAATGCCGCGAATCAAACCCTGTTCTTCCAGCCAGGCCAAGGCGTCGTGGCAGGAATTGGGTTTGGCAGAGGCCAGTTCTCGGAACACCGGCGCGCCCCGCAGCCAAAATTTTGCCGGATCCCGCTCCAGTACATCCCGGGCAAAGAGTTCCATTGGGTCCATCTGGGCCCAGAGCCCGGTATCGGGGGAGCGAAAATCAGGAATGCCGCTCTCGGTGGATGCGCCGGCGCCGGTGAGGGCCACCACATCCCGGGCAGACAGAATTAACTCGGCAAGCGCTTTGACATCATTCATCCTTTTCCCCTCCCTTTAGCCGCCGCCTGGCGGCGCAGATGTTTCTTGGTTGTCTTGGGCTTAGCTGGTATCGCCCGGCGCTCCTTGCGACTGGCGGCAAGCACCGTATAACCCGCGCCCTCAATAATCCGGCAACCACCAAAGAGCGTGCGCAGTTTGCGCAGATACCAGTCGGGCTTTTTCACCACCACATAGAGCCAGCCGCCAAGGCGCAGCCGTCGGGCGGCAAACTCCAGAAACGAACTTGCCACCCCGTACTCAGTGTGGTAGGGCGGATTGGTGAGGATTAGGTCAAACTCACCCTGCACCGCTGCCGGCCGATGATTATGGATAATCAGTCCGTCAGCGCCGGCGGCAGCCAAGTTACGGCGGCAAGCGGTGAGGGCAATCAAATCGTCATCTATATAGACCACTTCTCCGGCCCCCAAGCGGCTGCAGACCAGGCCAACAACACCGGTGCCGCAGCCCAGGTCCAGTACCCGGGGCCGGGCCCCGGAGGGCACGTCCATGGTCTCCAACATCAACTTGGTGCCCGTATCTAAGCCGAGGGGCGAAAACATCCCCGGCAAACTGGCCACGGCCACCTCCACGCCCCGGACAGCAGCCGTAAACTGACGCCAGGGCAAATCTGGTCTAGCCGCAAGCGGCTCAAATTCGTACAGCGTCCACCCCTCCCCGCCGGCCAGCACCCGGCCATCAGTGTCGGACAGGCGCCCGGCGCCATGGGGGTCGGCCACCAACACCCGCTTGTTGGCGGCGCTTCGGGCCTGGGCCAGGAGCATCGCCAACGCTTCCGGGGAGGGGAGCGCCTCCAGCACAACTGTCGCATAATCCGCCGGCGCCGGTGGAAACATCGCCAGCGCTTCAGCGGCAATTCCGTTCTTCTCTGCATTCAGCACAGCCGCCTGGAGGCGGCTGTGCAGGTAATCGCCCCAGGTGACACGGCTGCCCTTGCGGGCAGCCGCCAGGCCGGCAATCCCCTGCCAGCTGCCATAGTCCAGCAGGCGCTCGCCCCCCAAGTGAGGGAGCAGTTCCCGGTAAACCGGAGGGACGCCGCCGCTGGAGATAACCTCCTGATTACCTAACTGCTCTTTGCGGGTTCCCCGGCCGTCATTAATTATCAGGTTCGGCACCAGATTCCCTCCCGGTGTAGAATTGACACATTGGCGCCAGCGCACATTCCTCGCACCGGGGCTTACGGGCCGCACAGAGATTGCGGCCGTGGAAAATCAGCAAATGGTGAGAATGGCTCCAGCGTTCCCGGGGCAGCGCCTCCATCAACTGGAGCTCGGTTTTCTCCGGGGTCTTGGCCGCCGCCAGCCCCAGACGGTTGGCGACCCGGAACACATGGGTGTCTACAGCAATTGCCGGCTCGCCAAAGGCGTTGCTGAGCACGACATTGGCGGTCTTGCGCCCCACCCCGGGCAGGGCCTCCAGCGCTTCCCGGGTCCCGGGCACCTGGCCGTCGTATTTCTCCACCAGCTCGCGACAGGTGGCGATGATATTTGCCGCCTTATTATTATGCAATCCACAACCATGAATCAACTCCCGCAACCTGTCCCCCCCCAGGCCAAGGATTGCCTCCGGAGTGTTGGCCACAGCAAACAAGCGCCGGGTAATCTGGTTCACCCGGACATCGGTGCACTGGGCCGAGAGGATGGTTGCAATTAAGAGTTCAAAGGCGTTTCTGTGCTCCAGGGCGCAGGCAGCATCGGGATAGAGTTCCGCCAGCAAATCGAGGATTTCTCCGCTCCGCGCTTGCATCACTCAACCCACTTATACATCAGCACCCAGTCAATGCCGTGGACATCATGCTTCAGCGCCGCCTCCACCTGGTAGCCGGCGGCCTCATAAAATCGCTGACTATCGCTGTTCTGGTAAGTCTTGAGGGTCAACTTATGGCAATCCCGGCAGCCCTCCTCGAAGGCCGCGAGCAGTCGCTTGCCCAACCCCTGATTGCGCCGCTGCTTCTCCACAAGCAACTGGCTCAGGTGACCGACACCGCCCAACTTCCAAAACAAAGCAACGGCAACCACCACCCCATCAGTCTCCAACCACACGGTTGTGAAGCGCTTGCGCCAGTGCTCCTGGCCACTCCAGCCAAAGAGCTCCTGATTCGCCTCGGGCCAGTGGGTGTTCATAAACTCCCGAACCGCTTCTGTCGGTTCACCCGCATGTCTGTGAATCTGCATTCTTATCACCTCGCACACTAACTCCCCTAAGTATATCGAAAAATGCCGACAGCGGCAAAATGTGCCAGAGGCCACGAGTATCTGCTCGGCCCTGTCAGGTTAATTGTGCTTCTGATATAATCAGTACATCTTGCAAGTCTGGGGGAGAATAATGCTATTTCAGGAAGTATGGCCTTTTTTAATGCTGGTGACAATATTGCTTGCACATCTGCTCTACATCTGGACCCGTTTGCGCTTGGAACTGGGGAAAAGACATTTCCTGATGATAACGCCACGCAAAAGAGCCGGTTTAATACTCATCGGCCTGCTGATTGTCTTGACAATCGGCTTGTGCATAGACGCCTATAGATCAATACAGGTCTGGCAACATAGCCCGGAAAATGCCGAATTCTTTAAAGAGTATTACCTGCGAACCATGTACCGTCAAATACTCTCAGCTGCCTCCTCGGCCTTGATGTTTGTGCTATACTTCTGGGATGGGCAGGTCAGGGAACGGGGGATCTACACAGGCCGCCTCTATCCTTTGGAGCAATTACAAGGATTTGAGCATGATGGCAGCGTAATCAAAATACACACAACCCGCAAAGCCTTTCTTTCCCCTAAGCCAAAGCAAATCCGCTGGAAGCTAAGGACAGTGGGCGAGGCCAGGCAAGTAATCGGTGCATTGAAAGCAATTGGCATCAATGAAGCAGAAACTCCCGACTCAGATGATTAATAAATGCTCCCAGAACAGGACTCCCAATTAGAGTCCGCTCCCTGACAAACTTTTAGGTAATCTTTAGGTAGAATTGCTCCAAAATAGTGTAAAATTAACTTGGGCAACTTGGGCAATAAAAACGATAGGGGGTGTGAGCATTTTGACCATGGGTAAAGTTAACAAGATAGTGGTCGTTTGTTTAGCAGTACTATTCCTCTTCTCACAGTTTATTGCCGGTTGCAGCGGAAGTATCGGCAGTGACCCCGCGTCTGGCGACTCCGAAATTGAAAATGGTGATGTCCGCTGGCTTTGGTTGGCGGGTGCTGGCTTCGCTTTTCTGCTACTGTTTATGGTCCTATGGGCGAAGTTTGGTCGCAACACCGGTCCATAAACCCAAAAAACCAGGGATCCGAATACGGACCCCTGGTTTTTGATTTCATACAATCTGCAACTTCCCAACCTGCCACCACATTATCCCTCAGACAATCCACCGCTTTTTGATATTTTGGGCACAGAGTGTAAAAAGCAGCACGCTAAAGGCAAGCAACACGCCAAAGCTCAAACCGAGATGCAGATGGCCGGCGCCATCAATAGCGTGTTTCAGCACGTCAACTCCGTATGTAAGCGGCAATGCATAGGACAAGGGTTGTATAAATACCGGTAGCTGAGATATGGTGTTTTTGCTGAACCATATAGCCCAAAAGTTGACGGTATTGCCTGTCCAACAACTGCTAGGTATAATGACCTTATCTTATGAAAGGAAAGGACGCCCCGTTAGCGTGCTACCCATTACAGCAGCACCAGGGCGTCCCAACTCAAAAACCATGGTCATTATAT
>VEMY01000039.1 GCA_009711825.1 Bacillota bacterium
TCTCCAAAAAAATTTCGAAGAGAGTCTGAAACTCTCAAAAACAACTGGTTTAAATCGCTTCTCTTACTCACTGTTCAGTTTTCAAGGATCTCCGTTTTTTCGCCGGCGAAGCCGTCGAAAATAACGAGCATCTTTGCTTGTCGGTTCGCGCCGAAAATGCCGAACCTCATTGCTTGGCTTTTCGCCAAACGCTGCGCCGTCGTGTGACAGCGACCTTTATAGATTAACACATCTTTGACTTGCTGTCAACATCCAGTTTCAACCTGTGTTTTTTGAATTGCTGTTTGCTGACAACGAAAGCTATAGTAGCATGTGTTGATGACCAGGTCAACACCTAAAATTAAAGAACTAAAAATCCAAATTGACTCTACATTTAGTATATCCATCGGCAAGCAGATTGTTCAAGGAATTTGCTGCGGCAGCTCACTAGGTGTTTCTGAAGGAAAGTCGAACTGATAAGGAAGAGGAAGATTAATTACCGTGTCTGGCACACGTCCAAAGTACGTTGCCGTGGCGATCGGTGTAAAAGTTTTTACATTAAACTCTGTGGACACAAACGGAATCACAATTTGAACGCTTGCAACAATATCTAACCCTACCTGATGAGAGACTATATTGATACCGCTGGATTCAAAGGCCTGGTTGATCTCCGCGCTAACTGTGCCAATGGGAACCAAGGTAACCGGAATTCTGGGCCCAAGGTTGGCAAGAATCTCGCTTCCCAGTGCCTGGCCAAGCGGAATCCTAATTCGCTCCGCCTGTAACTGCCGGAGCGCTTCTTGGACATTCATCGTTGTCAGGGTCTGAATTCTCGCGACCTCGGCATTGTTCACCTCGGCCATCACAACATTTCCTTCATTATCTTTATGAATAAAAATTAAGTGCTCATAGCGGCTTTCCTGGGCAATATGTTTATCAATTGCGCTGTTTATCGCCTGGGTTGCAAGTATCTTTGCCCTGGCCTCGGCAATCGAAACAATAGTAGGGCGCAGATTTGTTTCAATGGCGACAAAAGTGCGGATTAAAATAAAAATAATTACTATAAATAATAAGAAGCGCAAAAAACGTTTTGAAAACCGGAAAGAGCGATAATACGGTCGTCTAAAGAGTGGGCGCCGGAAGCCAATTCTGCCCATAAGTTTATTTCTCCTTCCATTGTGTTGACAAACAGCATTCAGTCTCATACAATAATCTGTGCCGGGATGTGGCTCAGTTTGGTAGAGCGCTGCGTTCGGGACGCAGAGGCCGCAGGTTCAAATCCTGTCATCCCGACCATTTTGTCAATCAATCCAAGCTCAGTTGGGCTTGGATTTTTTTTGCATTCACGGGAATAATATAAATTTGTTAACATGTACCCGCTGGTATGCTATAATTGACATGAATTTTTAAGGCCTAAAGGAGGCGAGCTAATGGGTAAGAAAAATACATTGGACAGTTTAAAAAACAAAATAAAATATTATTGGAAACAAGCCAAACCCTCCGTGTTGGTATTTGGAAAAGTAACCTGGTTCATGACCAAGATTATTATCGTGCTTGGTCTCGCCGGGCTGATGGCCGGTGGCGGTGTTGCTGCAGGCATAGCTGCCGGGGTATTCCAGGACATGCCCGAATGGGATCCGGATGCGCCTCTAAGGCCAGAAATCCCTTCTTATATTTACGACAAAAACGGGGATCTCATTACAGAAATCCATGATGCCCACAACAGAATCCCGGTAACAATTGATGAATTGCCCCAGCATTTAATTGAAGCGTTCCTGGCGGCAGAAGACAACAACTTCTGGGAGCACCCTGGCTTTGACGCCATGGCAATTCTGCGGGCATTTGTGACCGGCCACGGTGGTGGCAGCACCATTACCCAGCAGACGGTCAAGCAGGTTTTCCTAACACCGGAACAGACAATCCAGCGGAAACTGCAGGAGTTGTTCATCTCCCTACAGCTGGAAAAGATGTACACTAAGGAAGAAATTTTTGAGTTCTACATTAATAACGCCACATTCTTTGGCAATGGCGCCTATGGCGTTGAGGCCGCCGCTCAGACATATTTCGACAAGTCGGTTGGCGAATTGACCCTCTCCGAAGCAGCACTATTGGCCGGGATCCCCAACTGGCCCAGCCGCTACGCGCCTGATCCGAATGACATGGAAGTCTCACTGAATCGCCGGGATGATGTCCTGTGGCGGATGCTTCGTTTCGGGTATATCACCGAGGAAGAACGCCAGCAGGCAGCGGAAGAAGAAATTACCCTCGTCCCTCGCCAGACCCGGGGCTGGAAATATCCTCACTATACCGATGCGATAGTCCATGATTTTGCACTTGAAATTCTCACCGATGAGGAGAACGGCCTTTACGAAACCAAGGCCGAAGCAGAGCGGGCCCTGCGCCGGGATGGTCTTCACATCTACACGGCGCTGGATCCGGAGATTCAAGAGCTAATCGAAGAAAATCTCTTTGACGACAGTAATTTCCCCAGAGACAGCTTTGTTGAGCCAGACACTGGCCGCCGTTATCCCCAGGCGGGAGCGGTGATTATGGAAGCGCAAACCGGGCACGTTTTGGGCATGGTTGGCGGCCGGGAATGGAGTTCATCCAACAGGCTCCAGAGGGCATATGGCAGGCACGCTCAATTCCAGCCCGGTTCGGCAATCAAACCGGTATTGGTCTACGGGCCAGCCTTTGAGTATGGCGTGATGGGCACCGGCAGCGTTATTGACGACTCACCGGGAATCTGGTCTACTCCGTCAGGACCCTGGACCCCAGAGAACGTCAACAGGACTTTCCGGGGCCTGGTCACCGTGCGGGACGCCATGGCCTACTCTGATAACCTGCCGGCAATTCGCACTTATGAACAGGTAGGCGGACGACAAGCCACTGAGTTCGGTAGCAAGCTCCTGGGCAAGGACATTACCCGCACCAGCGGTCACCTTTCCTCCGCAATTGGTGGTTCAGACTATGGCGTCTCCCCACTGGAAATGGCCCGTGCCTTTTCTGGCTTTGCCAACCGGGGCGTGGTCAGTGAACCGATATTCATCACGAAGATTGAAGACAGGGATGGAAATCCCATCTATGAAGCCTCGATTAAACAAGAAGTAGTCATGAGCGAAGAGACCGCGTATATGATGACCAGCATCCTCAGAGATGTTGTTACCCGGGGTACCGCCCGGCCCAGCAACACATCGGGCTTCAATGTGGTGGCCAAAACCGGCACAACTGACGAAGCTCATGACCGCTGGACTGTCGGCTACTCCCGCGACTATGTATTCTCTCTCTGGATGGGTAACGACTGGAAGGTTTATATCGATAAAGAAGGAAACCGGCATACTGTCCGGGGCCTGACAGGCGATAACTCGTATACTCTGCTGAACCGGATTTGGGGCAACCTGGTCCGGGGCACAATCAAAGACGACGTGCCCTTCCCCGGGCGCCCCTCAGGTGTGGTCTCAGTGACTGTGTGCACCAAGTCGGGCCTTTTACCCAGCGATCTCTGCCCGAGCACCAGAAGCGAGCTGTTCCTGCGGAGCAACGCACCCTCAGAAGTCTGTGACATGCATATCGAAATGGAAGTCTGCAGCGAAAGCGGTCTGTTGGCCACCGAATACTGCCCCAGCGATATTCTGGAAACACAGGTATTCTTAAATCGCCCGCCCTTCATTCCCACCGACGAGCGTTGGAATCCCCCGTTGGATCGCAAGCCGGCTGACGCCGACCAAATGCCGCCTGAAGACTACTGCGATATGCACGGTCCGACCTACCAGTTGAGCGGCAATTACGGCTCCAACGGCGTGACATTGATTTGGAATAACGACCTCCTGGAAGAGCGAGAAAATGTCGGCTATAACCTCTACCGGCGCGGCCCCGGCGAAAGCGAGTTTAAAAAGGTAAACTCCCAGCAAATTGCCATCAACCGCACCCAGTATACCGACGACTTGCACCCAATTCCCGGCCTCACTTACACTTACCGCCTCAGGGTAGTTGCTGAGGATGACCGAGAACGGGATATCCACCCCGAGTTCAGCTTTATGCGGGAGCTGAACCTGAACTTGCAAGCAGAGCTAACCGGCGACCGCGAAGTAACCCTGACCTGGAGCTCGATTGCCAATCAACCTGCAATTGGAGTTCATATCTGGCGTAACGGCGAGAGAATTACCAGCAGTAACAACCCGGTAGCGCTCGGCTCCTCGCCCCATGTCCGGGAGAATCAGCCGGTCGGCACTCATGAATATCAACTGAGTGTGGTTTACGAAATCGGCGGCAACAGGGTTGAATCTGCCCGCACCAGCGCCGCAACCGTAACCGTCCCAGCCCCTGATGACAACGGAAATGGTGGCGACGACAATGGCGACAATGGTGATAACGGCGAAGGCGAAGACAATGGCAACGGGAATGGTAGCGGAGAGAACGGCGACGGCGCCTTCCGTCTACTGCCCCGGTGGTTCCGGGTAATCTAAGCTGAGACTTTCCTGACGAATAACTGACACAAAAAATGTCATGAGCGCTTTTTAGCACTCATGACATTTTTTTTATTTCTTTAAACTAACAACCGTAACGCCGCTACCACCTTCACCGGCGCCGCCGTATCGGAAGCCCTGAACTGCTGGATGCGTTTTTAAATAGTCCTGTAGGCCGCGCCCCAGGGCACCGGTACCCTTACCGTGAATCAAGGATACCTGCTCGTAGCCCGCAAGCAATGCAGCATCTAGATATTTGTCTACCTGAAGGATGGCTTCTTCTACAGTGATGCCCCGAAGGTCGAGATCCAGAGGCAGCTCTGAGCGCACCGCCTTTGTGAGATGACGCTCCACAGTCTTCTTTTGCTCTGCTTCTCTGATTAAACGCAAATCGTCCAGAGCTACGTTTATCTTCATAATTCCAACCTGCACCTGGGCTTCATTTGCGCCAATTGAAAGCAGGTTGCCGGTTTTGTCCAGAGATGCGACTTTTACAGTTTGACCAGGCTTGAGCTTGGACGGATCAGGTTTTTCGCCTGGCGCCTGCTGTTGCTTACGGACCGTCTGGGTCGGCTTTAAATCCTCTCGAACCCGCCGGGCAAGTTCATCAACATTTTCCGACTGGGCCTGGCGCAGCTCAGTGAGCAGTTCATCAGCCCGCAGCCTGGCTGAGCGCACAAGCTCATTTGCCTTCTGGCGGGCGGCTTCGATGATTTCATCCTGTTTTGCCTCTAGCTTCTGCAGACGCATTTCATACTGCTCACGGGTCGCGTTCGCTTCCCGCAGTTGGTTCCGGGCGGAAACCAGTTTCTTTTCTGCCTCTACCCGGCTCGCCTCCAGCGCAGCCAGCATATCCTCGGTTCTACGGACATCGCCACCCAGCAGGCTCCTGGCCCGCTGGACAATTTCCTGCTGGAGCCCTAAACGGGTGGCAATTTCAAAGGCATTGCTCTTGCCAGGTGTCCCGATTAACAGTCGGTAGGTAGGCCGCAGCGTTTCCACATCAAATTCCACACTGGCGTTTTCGACACCGTCCTCTGTCCAAGCATAGGCCTTGAGCTCGCTGTAATGGGTTGTTGCCACCAGGGAACAACCCGCGCCTCGCAGATGCTCGAGAATGGAAATAGCCAGCGCCGCCCCCTCAGTGGGATCGGTACCGGCCCCCAGCTCATCTAACAGGACCAAAGATTGAGGACCAGCGCTTTCAATGATACCGACAATGTTGGTCATATGGGAAGAAAAGGTGCTCAGGGATTGCTCGATACTTTGCTCGTCCCCGATATCTGCGAAAACCTCGGTATATACCGGAACCACAGTTCCTTTGTCGGCCGGCAGCCAGAGACCGGCCTGGGCCATTAAACATAATAGGCCGACCGTCTTCAAAGTCACGGTTTTACCACCGGTGTTGGGCCCGGTAATCACCAGAGCGTTGAAGTCTTTGCCGAGATTGATTGTCGAGGGCACAACCTCTTTAGCAGGCAGTAAGGGATGCCTGCCCCGGACAATTTCCATTTCCTTGCCCTCGCTGATTTCCGGCTCCATGGCATCCATTGCCAATGCCAGTTTGCCCCGGGCAATAATAAAATCTGCCTCGCCGGCACTCTCCACTGCCAGAACCAGGTCCTCGCTATAACTGCCGACCTGGTTGGACAGCTCCCGAAGAATCCGCTGCACTTCCGCCTGCTCCTGCCTCTGGAGCTGGGTGATTCCGTTATTGATATCGACCACAGCCATGGGCTCGATAAACAGAGTGGCGCCGCTGGCCGATTGGTCGTGGACCACTCCCGGGACCTGGCCCCGGCATTCGCTTTTAACCGGCAGACAATAGCGCTCACCGCGTTGGGTTACCAGTGGCTCCTGGAGATATTTCTGGATTGTCGGCGATTTCACCATCGAGTCCAGTTTATCCCGCAGGCGGGAACGCTCATTATCCAATTTGCGACGAATGCTCCTCAGTTCAGGACTGGCTGTATCTAGCACATTACCCTCTTCATCCACAGCCCGTCGCAAACTTGCAGAGAGGTCCGGTAAATGAAGCAAAGACTGGGCGGTAAGTGCCAGATAACTGTCCTTATCCAATGTCCCCAGAAGGCGCTTTAAAGCTGCCGAAGCATCGAGAAACCGAGCAATCCGAAAAAGCTGTAAGGGCTCAAGAATTCCACCCTTGCCGGCGCGAATCGCTTCCGAGGATATATCCACAAGCCCGCTCAGGGCCGGCTCTGCTCGCCCCAGTAGTGTCACCGCTTCCCTTGTCTGACTCTGCCAGAGCTTAACCTGGTGCCGGTCAATAGCGGGGACGAGCGCCTCCACCCGGGCGCTGCCCATCGTTGTCACACATTTATCTTTTAGCATGGTAAGAACTTTGTCCAGTTCTAACAGCCGCATGCTGCGTGCATCCATGAAACTTCCTCCTCCCTGCGCCACACGGCGCAGCGCGAAATGAGAACCGTCCCCGAAGCTCAGGACTTCAGATGACGGTTCAACTGTGCCAGACTCATACAGTTCAAGATATGTTCACTGCCAGCGCCGGCCCGGCGGGCGGTAGCGACGCCAAAACGTATATTGTCAAGCTCATTGCCGCTGTGGGCATCGGTGCTGATTACCAGCTTTACACCCTTCTCGATTGCCTGGGCAATTAACTTGTCGTTAATATCCAGGCGGTCGGGAGAGCTGTTAACTTCCAGTGCGGTGTTGGTGCGCAGAGCAGCGGCGAACATGCGCTCCCAGTCCAAATCATAGCCGGGACGCCTTTGCAGCAAACGACCGCTGGGGTGACCGATAACATTAACATGGGGATTGGCCATCGCCTTTTCAATGCGCGCGGTCATTTGCTCCCGACTCATTTTAAACTGACTGTGAACAGAAGCAACCACCCAATCCAGCTTCGCTAACAATGAATCAGGCAGATCCAGACTTCCATCGTTTCGGATGTCCACTTCAATACCAGCCAGCACTGTCAGGGGATACTGATGTTGCCGGGCCCGAATCTGGGCCAATTGCAAGCTGAGTTTGTCCTCGGAGAGGCCCCGGGCGATGGCCAGGGACGGGGAATGATCGGTGATGGCGATATACTCATAGCCCCGCTTATGGCATAGTTCTGCCAGCTCGGCGATATCCAGCACGCCATCACTCCAGAGAGTATGCATATGCAAGTCGCCCCGGATATCTGCCTCCGTTAGCAAAGCCGGGGGAGTGCTCTCAAGATGGAAGCGCTTCAAATCCAAATCCGGTTGTCGCAGTTCCGGCGGCACCGGATGCAGCCCCAGATGCCTGTAAATATCCGCCTCGGTTTCGCCCTTGAGACTTCCCAACGCTCTCAACGCCTCCACATGCCCTTTGCTGCCGGTAAACTGCAGCCAGTGTAAGGCAAACTGAGATTCCGGAACCAACCAAATCCGAACAGAAAGTCCCATACTTGTCTTGAGCAGCAATTTTTCCCCGTCAAGCTCATCAATATCGATGCCCTTTATCTGCTCCAGGGCACGGGCAAGGCCGTCGGGATCAGCAGTTGCGGCAATTAAATCTATATCCGCGTTCAGCTCCTGCCAACGGCGGACGCTGCCAGCTATTTCCGCGGCGGCCACCCACTCATATTGTCGCACCAAACGCACCAAAACTTCAGCCAACGGTCGGCTGATACCGATTGGCGCCAGCGAACCGCGGCTGCGCAAGAGCTTTATTCCTTCTAATATGCTTTGTTCTTTTTTGGGCCCGAATCCGGGCAATTCCCTGACTTTGCCCGCCTCAGCGGCGGCTTCCAGTTCGGCAATGTTTTGGACACCCAGCTCCCCGACCAAGGAACGGGCTGTCTTGGCACCAATGCCGGGAATGCTGGCCAGCTCAACCAAGGCCGGTGACACCTCGTGGCGCAGCTCATCCAAAAGAGAGCTTTTTCCCGTCTCCACCAGCTCCCGGAGCACACCAATAATACCCGAACCAACGCCCTCCACGTGCTCAATGCTACCGTCCTCCAGCATTGCAGTTACCGGCCGGGTCAGACGCTTTATTTCCCGGGACGCATTCCGAAAGGCCCGGACTTTGAAGAAATTCTCATCACTTAGTTCCAAGAGAACCGAGATAGTATGCAGATGCCAAGAAAGCTCCCGGTTCAACATCAATTACGCCCCCGGCAGATAGCCGACTATTGCCTCCTGCACACGCTCATAGATGCCAGGAGCAGTCCGCAGGAATCCCTGGGCAATCGGCGAGTTGGCCATTGCCTCTTCCACTGCCGGCAAAGGCAAAAGCGACAGTACCCACACAAGGATTAAGGTGGTAAGCAGTCCCTTAAGCAGACCTGCAGCTAAGCCACCAAGCCTGTCGGCAGTACCCACTATCGGCAATTTAGTTACGCCAGAAAGCGCAATCGCGGCGATTTTGGAAGCGATAACAACCAACACAAATACTGCCAGGTAGCCAATGCCGTTGTAGAAAAACGCTACCGCATTTTCTAGATTCAAAAGCGGATTATTAAGGCCTTCCAAGTATGGTTCCACATTATACAGATTGGAAATAAACTCTCCCGCCTGCTGGCCAAAACGGACGGCCAAAAAGAAAGCAGCGATTATTCCCACCAGTTCGAAGACCTGACGGGTGAGACCTTTACGCAAACCCTCAAAGACACTGAGACCAATCAGAACGAGAATAATAATATCCAACAGGTTCATTTACTTTCACCACCTGCATCATTTTTGTTGGCGCGAAATAATTCATCGGTTAAATTGATTGCCGCCAGCAACGCAACCTGCGTGGTGCTCAGACGGGGATTCTTTTCGGCGACACTGGCCATACGCTGATCCACGTACTGGGCCAATCTTTCCACATATTCCGCTTCGTTTTGGGTGCGCAATGTCAGCGATTGACCCCAGATTTCTACAGTAACCCGGTTATAATCATCCAAAGAACCCATACGTCCACCCCCTGGCGGCAGAAATTTTAGGCAACTTTACACCATTCTATACTATATCCGGTCTTTAGACAAGCTTTAGCGCCCGCGCAGTCTGGCGCCTGCTTCTTGCTCCAGACCCGAGATAATCTTATCAATCAGCGCCTGGACTTCTTTATCCTTCAACGTCCGCGCCTGGTGCCTGAAACTGAGGGCAAAGGCCAAACTCTTACGGTTGGGGCCCAGGTTTGCGCCGCTATATACATCAAAACACTGGACTGACTCTAACAATTCGCCGCCAATTTGCTCGATAATCCCATGCAGACGGGCGACGGTGACATCACTGTCGACCTCCACTGCCAAATCCCGGTGGATTGCCGGATACCGGGAAGGCGCTTGGAAGGAAATTGTTTCGGGGCTAAGGGCAATCAGCGCCCCAAAACTAAGATCGAAATAGTAAACAGGCTTTTCTAATTTCACCGCCACGCAAATTTCCGGATGCACTTGCCCGACATACCCCAACTCTTTGCCCTGGCATTTGACCAGCGCACAACGGCCGGGATGGTATTGCTCAGGGGCAGCGGCTATATATTCGGCATCTATCCCCAGAGCGGCCAGCAATTGTTCGACCACGCCCTTGATTGCATAGAAATCATACTGGGCAGCGCCCTGCCAATGGACCGGGGCCTCGCCACACAAGGCTCCGACAACATTGGTATGCTGAGCGGGCAATGGCTGTGCGGACCGATAAACAGTGCCCAGTTCAAACAGGGCAGCGCCCGCCCGCCCCTGGGCCAGGTTGACGGCGAGGGTCTCCAGCACTGACGGCAGCATTTCGCCGCGCATTTGGGAACGCTCCCGGGTCAGCGGATTGGCGATGGGCACACCGGCCCGGGCCTTAGTCTTGGCAACCTGCTCCGGACTGATGAAGGCATAAGTCACCATTTCATTCAGCCCGCAGCCAACTAACGTTTCCCGCACCAATGCTTCCAGGCGCTGGCTGCGGGTCCGCATTCCGAGTGTAACAGGGGCTACAGGCAGCCTGGCCGGCACCTTGTCAAGGCCGTATATTCGGCCCAACTCTTCGGCGATATCCTCTTCCAGGCGCAAATCCTGACGACGTCCGGCCACCTTTACCGTAAATTGTGTACGTACCTCCCCCTCGCTGACAGCGAGCCCGAGATTGTCCAGGATTTCCCGGGCCTCAGGAACTTGAATATCTGTACCCAGCAAGCGGTTAACCCGCTCCAAATCAACTGTAATCTTGGCAGTCAAATCTTGCTCCTGGCCGACGCTCACCAGTTTTCCTGGCCGGCCGTCGGCAAACTCTTGAATCAGGCTGGCAGCGCGATGGGCCGCCGGTACCACAATTGCCGGATCAATCCCTTTCTCAAACCGAGCGGCGGCCTCCGAGTTAATGCCCAGCGCCTTGGCGGTTTTGCGTACGCTAAGGGGCGCAAAATGAGCCGATTCCAGAAGGACAGAATTTGTACCAGCATCCACTTCGCTATCCAAGCTGCCCATCACTCCGGCGATTGCAACTGGCTTATCGCCGGAAGTAATCAGCATCATCTCCGGTGTCAACTCACGGGTTTTATCATCCAGGGTGACGATCTTTTCGCCACTCCTCGCCTGACGCACAGCGATGGCTGGCGCCGGCAATTTGTTGAGATCAAATGCATGCAGAGGCTGACCCCATTCCAGCATCACCAAATTGGTTGCGTCAACGATATTGTTTACCGGCCGCATACCACAAGCCAGGAGCCGCAGCTGGGCCCAAAGCGGCGACGGGCCCACTTTTACACCCTCGATGACCATACCGGTATAACGGGGGCAGTGCTCAGTCTGAATATCGATTGCAACCCCGTCTCCCGCTTCCGGAACCGGGCGCGGCAGGGGTAACATGTATTTCTTGCCTAAAGTGGCGGCAATCTCGGTGGTCAGGCCCCGAACGCTGAGACAATCGCTGCGATTGGCGGTTAATTCGATATCGAGAATATAGTCGTCCAGGCCCAGACAGCGGGTCAGGGACTGGCCGGGCACAGAGTCGGCAGGCAATTGCAAAAGCCCGTCACTTGTCTGGATTAGCTCCAATTCCAGCTCCTCGGCTGAGCAGAGCATACCTTCAGACTCCACGCCCCGCAAACGAGCTTTCTTGATTTTCAGGCCGCCGGGCAAAGTACTGCCCATCGGCGCCAGGGGCACTTTGTCCCCGGCCTTAATGTTCTGGGCGCCACAGACGATGCTGTATGTGTTCTCCCCAGCATTGACTGTGGTCAGAGACAAGCGGTCGGCGTTGGGGTGGGGGTCCACCGCGGTAAGCTCCGCGACTACAATCTGCTCAAGGCCACTGGCCAACGGCTCAATTGTCTCCACCGGCAGGCCGACGGCAGTCAGTTTTTTCGCAAGCTCCTGGGGACTGAGCTCTATGCCCAGCAATTCCTTAAGCCAGTTATATGATACTTTCATCGCTTAAACCTCCTGACGAAACTGGGTCAAAGCCCTGATATCGTTGGTATATAAATGGCGTATATCTGTAATTCCGTATTTGAGCATAGCCACCCGGTCGATGCCCAGTCCAAAGGCAAAGCCGGAAACTTTGGCCGGGTCATATCCGGACATGGACAGCACCTTGGGGTGCACCATGCCTGCGCCGAGGATTTCCAACCAGCCGGAGTCAGAGCACATACGACAGCCGCTGCCACCACAACCTGTGCAACGGATATCCACCTCCACACTGGGTTCGGTGAAAGGGAAAAAGCTGGGACGGAGTCGCACTTCCTGTTTCGGCCCAAACAATTCCCGGGCAAACAGGTTTAGGGTTCCCTTGAGATCGGCTAGGCTAATCCCCGCATCAATAACCAGGCCCTCTATCTGCCAGAACATCGGGGAATGGGTGGCATCATCATCCTTGCGGTAGACCTTACCCGGACAAATCATCTTTAGCGGCACATTAGGTGCCAGTTTCTCCATCGTCCGCACCTGCACCGGCGAAGTATGGGTGCGCAACACGGTATCTTCATCGATGTAGAAAGTATCCTGCATATCCCGGGCCGGATGATGCTTAGGCAGGTTGAGGGCGACAAAGTTGTAATAATCGCTTTCGATTTCCGGTCCCTCGTAGATTGAGTAACCCATGCCCAAAAAGATATCCTCAATCTGGCGGCGCACCAAACTGAGGGGATGGAGCGTGCCGCGGGCAGGCTTGCGGCCGGGCAGCGTCACATCCAAAGTTTCGGTAGCCAGCTGCCGGGAGCGAGCCTCCGACTCCAGCAAAGTTTTGCGCTCCGCTAAAGCCGTTTCGAGACTATCCCTGACCTCGTTGCTTAATTTACCCATCACCGGGCGTTCCTCTGGTGGCAAGTTTCCCATCTGCCGCAGAACCGCAGTCAGCTCACCTTTTTTCCCAAGGTACTGGAGCCGTATTTGCTCCAGCGCTTCCAGACTATCAACCGCAGCAATTGCATCTAGGCCTTTGACCTTCAGTTCTTTTAACTTAGTTTCCATGGTCGTTCCTCCTTATTCAAAAACTTAACAAAAAAATACCCTCGTCAAGGGACGAAAGGTATTCCGCGGTACCACCCAAATTCCTGCAACATGCAGGCACTCGTTTCCGGTAACGGTGGTAACCGGGCAGAACTACTGCTAATTCACTCTGCCGATTTTGGAAGGGAACTTCCTGTGCTCCTCCCGGTAGGCGCTCCCAGTCACGGCGTCCTATCCCTGGCACCGGGGTGCGGCAACACAGTACTCGCTTCCGCATTATCGTTGGCGGTATAAATCTAACACCGAGTGGCCTGTAGCACACCTGCAAAATGGTGTTACAGAACACTGGTTGGCTAATTATAGCATAAACAGAAAAGCGATGACAAGTTTAGAGTCCTCGGGCTATCAACGCCTGCCACAACACCAAGGTAGCGGCCATGGCGGCATTCAAGGATTCACTGCCCCCGGGCATCGGTATCGTCAGCGCGCCGGAACAGGCGGCGCTTACCTGGGCGCTGATACCGCCGGTCTCGCTGCCAACCACTAACCCCAAGGGCGAGTGGTTGTAATCGTAATGATGGAATGGCATACCGTTTCGAGGTTCCAGCTGCAGCAGTGACAACTTCTGCTGCCGGGCCCAATCCAGGAACGCTTCCCGGGCCACAGCTTCAACCCAGGCGGTGCGAAAGATTCCACCCATACTGGCTCGCACCACCTTGGGGTTGGTCAGTTCCACCGTGCCGGCAAGACCAATTACACCAGTAACTCCGGCCGCAGCGGCGCTCCGCAGCAGCGTGCCGGCGTTGCCGGGGTCCTGGAGGCCATCGAGGACAAGCACCAGTCCTTCTTTAATTGCGAGCTCCTCCAATCTGCGCCCAGGATGCTGAAAGACGCCAATTACCCCCTGGGGAGAGCGGGTCTCGCTAAGGGCAGACATTAACTGCTCAGTTATGTAAACATAACTGCCCCCTAGATCAAACTCCTGACCCTGGGTAACAATTAGTTGCAGGGGGCGCCAACCAGCTTCCAGAGCGTCTCTTACCAGCCGTTCCCCCTCGGCTAAGAACACCCCCCGGGCCAGCCGGTATTTTCGTTGCTTAAGTTTAAATAACTCCTTGAATACCGGGTTTTGCCGGGAAGCTATTATGTCCATCAATGCTCCTCCAACCGCTTCAGGTGTCGGTTGCGCCCTACTACAACCATGATGTCCCCTTCTTCTATTGTATCATCGGCAGCAGGCGTGATGTTTATCTCCGACGGACCATGCTTTACGGCAATCACATTAATGCTAAACCGGTTAGGCAGGCGCAGCTGAGCCAGTGTCTTACCGACACAGAACTCCGGTGCTGTTATTTCCATAATACTGAAGTCATCGGAAAGCTCAATATAGTCCAGCAGATTAGTGGAAACCAGGTTGTTGGCCACCCGCACGCCCATGTCCCGCTCGGGGAATACCACCCGGTCGGCGCCGGTCTTGCTCAGCACCTTGCCATGGAGGTGGTTCTGGGCCTTGGCAACGATGTACTTAACCCCCAGTTCTTTGAGAATTAAGGTGCAGAGGATGCTGGCCTGAATGTCCTGGCCGATGGCAACTACAGCGACATCAAAATTGGTAACGCCCAAAGTTCTTAATGATTTCTCATCAGTGGCGTCGGCCTGGATTGCCTGGGTAATCGAAGAAGAAGCATTCTGAACCAGTTCCTCCCTGCTGTCCACCCCTAACACTTCATGACCCTTTTCCACTAGCGCAGTTGCAAGACTGATACCAAAGCGACCCAAACCAATGACTAGAAACTGTTTCATAGTTGCCTCCTAGCCCACCATTACCCGTTCCTCGGGATAGCGGATCTTATTTGCAGACAGACGTTGGGCAAAGGCCAGGGTCAGGGTTACCGGACCTACCCGGCCAACAAACATCGTCACGATAATGATTACTTTGCCAATGGCAGACAAATCTGGGGTAATGCCCGTTGATAAACCGACTGTACCAAAAGCAGATACCGATTCAAACAGCACATCCAAAAACTCAAACGGTTCGGTAATGCTGAGCAGCAAAGTCACAGAGATTACCAGAATCAAGCTAATCATAATAATCGCCAACGCCTTGTGAATGATGTACTGGGGCAGGCGCCGTTTAAAGAGGACAGCATCAGGGTCGCCCCGGACCATCGAATATACAGCCACCAAGACCACACCGAGGGTGGCGGTCTTAATGCCCCCACCGGTTGAGGCCGGTGAAGCACCGATAAACATCAGGAGAATGATAAAAAACTGGGTCGGTTGCCTGAGGGCATCTGTGGGTAACGTGTTAAACCCGGCTGTCCGTGGGGTAGCGGCGGTAAAGGCCGTACCCAAGAGCTTTTCCGGCCAGGGCAATCCAGCCAAGGTGTCCTCATTGCTATACTCCAAAGCAAAAACTACAACAAAAGCAGTTATTAATAGCATTGCGGTCAGCAACAAAACCAACTTACTGTGGAAATTCAGATGGACAGGTCGGCGCCATTTGTCAGCAACATTTAGAACTACAGCAAATCCAAGGCCGCCGGTGATGAACAAAGTCATTATTGTTATGTTCACAATCAAATCATTACTGTATGCTGTCAGGCTGGAGAAGTTGCCCATGAGATCAAAGCCGGCGTTACAAAAAGCGGATACAGCGTGAAATACCCCATAATACATGCCCCGGGCAAATCCCATATCCATTGAGAAGCGTAGGCCGAGAATCAGAGCGGCCGCACCCTCGAAGATAAGTGTGTAAATCAAGATTGCCCGCACCAGACGCACCACACCGCTGAGGGACGTGTGATTAAGCGATTCCTGAATTAAGACACGGTTGCGGAACCCGATTTTTTTACCCATAAGCATAAAAAAGAGTGTAGCCATGGACATAAACCCCAGACCGCCAATCTGAATCAGGGCCAGAATTACCACCTGACCGGCGACAGTAAAAGTAGTGCCGGTGTCAACTACGACCAGGCCGGTGACGCAAACTGCCGATGTGGCGGTAAACAACGCCTCCAGAAAAGTGAGTCGCGGACCTACGGTCATCACCGGCAACATGAGCAGCAGCGCACCGGTGACAATCGCGGCCAAAAATCCCAGGGCCAATACCCGGGCAGGGCTAAGACTGTTTATTTTATAACCCACTTGCTACACCTGCCTTACTATTATAATTTCCCGGGGAGCTATGGGTATCCTGCCTGAAAAGCAAGAAAGCGCCATCAGGCGCTCAATTACTTGGCAGATACTTGTTCAACAAGCTTGCTGAAACCCTGCTCATCGTTAACAGCCATATCGGCCAGCATCTTGCGATTGATGTCCACACCAGCCTGCTTGAGATTGTTCATCAACTGGCTGTAAGTGGTTCCATTGTTGCGGGCAGCGGCGTTGATCCTGGCAATCCACAGTTTGCGGAAATCGCGTTTGCGGTTGCGGCGATCCCGGTACGCATAAGACAGGGACTTGAGAACCTGTTCGTTGGCCCGGCGGAAAACCTTGCTCTTTTCACCGAAATAGCCCTTGGCAAGTTTCAAAACTTTTTTATGACGTGCACGGGTCTGAACACCCGGTTTTACTCTTGGCATTTTATTGGCCTCCTGTTATCAATGTTATTACGGCAGCATACGCTCCAGTTTTTTCTGGTCCGCGCTGTGAATCATACCGTTTTTGCGCAGATTGCGCTTACGCTTGGCAGATTTCTTGGTAAGAATGTGGCTGGTAAAAGCGTGGGCGCGCTTGAATTTTCCGGTTCCGGTTTTGCGGAAACGTTTAGCGGCTCCACGATGGGTTTTAATTTTAGGCACAGTGGATCCTCCTGTCAGTTAGTGTTTTTGGGCGCCAGAATCATAATCATATTGCGCCCTTCGACCTTTGCCGGCTTTTCAATTACAGCCAAATCGCCGACATCGGCTGCGACCCGATCACACAGGGCTTTACCCTGGGCGGTGTGGGTGATTTGGCGTCCGCGAAAGCGGATTGCCAGCTTGACCTTGGCCTTGGCTTCCAGGAATCTGATAGTATTGCGCAGTTTAACCTGGTAATCATGCTCATCAATCTGGGGACGCATTTGAACTTCCTTAAGGGTCACAACATGTTGCTTGCGCCGGGATTCCCGGTCGCGTTTACTTTGCTCGTACTTATAGCGACCATAATCCATCAGTTTGCACACCGGCGGTCTGGCCTGGGGCGCAACAGTCACCAGGTCCAACTCCCTCTCCCTGGCCAGTTCCAGGGCCTTCTTGGTGGGGACAATCCCCATCTGTTCGCCATTTTCATCGACGAGACGAACTTCCCGGACCCAAATGGCCTCATTGACCAATAAGTCTTTGCTAATAATTATTCACCTCCAAATAATAAATGGGCAGGTAAAAGCACCTGCCCATAACAAACACAACCTTAATCAGGTTACGTCTGACCCCGGTGACAACCAAACAGCGTCCTACGGGGTGAGAAGCAAGGAGCCTCTACTTTCACCAAACCTATTCTACCTTGTCAACTGACTGATGTCAAGATTTTGCCGGGTGTTGATCTCCGTCTGCACGTGAGCGATAAAGGCATCGAGCTGGACACTACCCACATCGCCCTGCTCACGAACCCGCAAACTGGCTGAACCCGCCTCTACTTCCTTATCGCCGATAATCAGCATATACGGAACTTTTTCGTTCTGGGCTTGGCGAATTTTGTAGCCAATTTTTTCGTTGCGGTCATCGCTGACGACGCGAACTCCCGCCGCCTCTAAACGGCGGACAAGGTCAGCACAGTATTGATGGTGTCGGTCTGCAATCGGTAGTAATTTTACCTGCACGGGCGCCAGCCAGGTGGGAAAAGCGCCGCCAAAATGCTCAATCAGCACGCCCAGGAAGCGGTCAATCGCTCCGTAAACCACCCTGTGAATCGTTACCGGCCGGTGTTTCTGGCCGTCTTCACCGGTGTAGGTGAGGTCAAAGCGTTCCGGAAGCTGGAAGTCCAATTGAATAGTGGCACATTGCCAGGTCCGCTTCAGGCAGTCCAAAATGTGGAAATCGATCTTTGGCCCGTAAAATGCGCCATCGCCGGGGTTAAGTTTATAATCAATCCCTTTGTCCTTGAGCACCTGCAAAAGCGCATTGGTTGCGGTCTCCCACTGTTCCTCGGTGCCCATTGACTTTTCCGGCCGGGTGCTGAGCTCGACAGTATACTCTAGTCCAAACACTTTATACATGCGATCCACCAAGTCAATCACCTTGCCGACTTCAGAGTGAATCTGCTCGGTAAGCATGAATATATGGGCATCATCCTGGGTGAAGGCCCGCACACGCATCAATCCGTGCAATGCGCCGGAAAGTTCATGGCGATGCACCAAGCCAAGTTCAGCTGTGCGCAGCGGCAAATCCCGATAGCTGTGATGGCTGTTTAAATAATAGAGCATGGCGCCGGGACAGTTCATCGGTTTGAGCACAAAGGGATTGTCATCCACGTCTGCAAGATACATATTCTCGGAATAATTTTCCCAATGGCCGGAGCGCTCCCATAAACGTTTGTTGAGAATTAGTGGCGTGCGGATTTCCTTATACCCGTCTTTGGCGTGTTCTTCCCGCCATAGCTTCAACAGTTCGTTCCAGATAATCACGCCGTTGGGGTGATAGATCGGCATTCCTGGTCCTTCATCGACAATTGAAAACAACTCTAATTCCTTGCCCAATTTGCGGTGATCACGTTTTTTTGCCTCCTCCAACAGCTCCAGATGCTCTTCCAGCTGGCTTTGTTTGGGAAAAACCGTACCGTACACCCGCTGCAGCATGGGGTTACGCTCATCCCCCCGCCAATAGGCGCCGGCAACACTGGTCAGCTTGAACGCCTTAATCCGGTCACTATGCCCCACATGGGGCCCCGCACATAAATCCAAGAATTTTTCGCCCTGTTGATAATAGCTAATTTGAGCATCATCAGGCAATTGCTCAATCAATTCCAGTTTATAATCCTCGCCAATATCCGCAAATAACTGCAATGCCTCTTCCCGAGGCAGTTCCACCCGCTCAAATTCCAGTTTGCGTTTGACAATCTCCTGCATTTTCTTTTCAATTTTCTCCAGATCATCGCTGGACAAAGGCTCAGGTAAGTCAAAATCATAATAGAAACCATCTTCAATGGCCGGCCCGATGGCCAGCTTTGCGTCGGGGTAAAGTTCTTTTACCGCCTGGGCCATGATATGGGCGGTACTATGTCGATAAACATCGCGAGCTTCCGGATTGTCGAAGGTCAACAGCTCCAACTCCGCCTGCTCCGGCAACGGCCGATTGATGTCATACAACTCTCCATTGACCCGGGCCACAACAAGTTCTTTGGCCAACCGGCCGCTGATATCCTTGGCAACATCCATGGCGGTAACGTCAGCCGAATACTCCCGTTTACTGCCGTCTTTGAGAATAACAATTGCCATAGCAAATCCCTCCTTATAAATACAAAAAACATCCAATCCCCCTTGGGACGGATGTTATCCGCGGTTCCACCCAAGTTGAAGACAAATGTCTCCCAACTCTGCTGACTGTTAACGGTGTCGACCGGCAACGGTTACTGGATGTTCACCGCTGCAGCTCCAGGATGGTAAATGACGGCACTATCCGGAGGAAGCTTGCAGCCTGGGCTTCCCTCTCTGGGCCAGCGTTTCCGCCAAATATGTTCCTTTCACAGCTTTCATAAAATTATAGCGCTTGCAATGGGTGTTTGTCAACTTTCGCTGAGCCCTTCATTAAGCCAGGCCCCATGTAAGCAAAAGCGCCTGGGCAAATCCAATTACGGCTCCCAAAACTGCCCCCATTGCCTCAATGTATTTCAGTTCCCGACCCGCAATGGTAAACACCAGGCCTTCAATCTTTTGCCAGTCCATGCCCAGCAGTTGTTCTTCAATCAGTTTGGCAATGTTCAATTTGGCGAGCAAATCGCCGGTCAATTCCGGGCCGCTGGCGGCAAGCATTTTCTCCACTTCCCGGACAATAATCTGAGCAACTAACTGGATTATGGAGTCGCGAACCCCGCCGGGAACCAGGGCAAAGGCCCTGCTGCTGCCAATGCGGGCTATAACCGCTTTGCTAACTGCCTCGGCAAAGGAATGGCGGGTTTCAGGAGCGCTGATGGCCGCGGCAATTTGCCCGTGGGACAGCAATTCTTTGGCGACAATACCGCCGACTGCGGCGGCCAATACTTGCCGGCGCCGGGGAATTACACCCTGTACCACAAGTTTGCCTAGTTTAAATGGTTTTCTCGGCCAAAACAGAAATTTTATCGCCAAATAATTGGTAAACCAGCCGATACCAGCGCCCAATGCCGGAAACAAAAAATAATAAACCACCGACAATCATTCCCTTCTAGGAAATAATACATCGGCGGTCTAGAATATGCAAGCTATTCAAGACAACGTTCGCACCCCAGACATAGGCAGACCCGGTCATCAAAAATACTGTTGATGGTGGTCAGAAGTTCATCATCTGTGGCAAACTTCGTTGCATGGACGATGACCCGTTGGGGAGCTGCTGTCACCAAAGTGCTGACGATGGCATCTATCCCCTCCAAGTCAGCCACAGCTTCCCGATGAATTGGGCTAAAATCCGGGTCATAAAGCACCAATTCCCGCTTAATGCGCAGGAGGTGAACTTCCGGGTATCGGGGTTCCTGAATTTCCACAAAATACTTCAGAAGATTAATAAAATCCTGATACTCCTGCTCTATCAGATAATCATCTGCGCTTTGATTTATCAGAGTTAGCAGGTCACGCTGATATTCCTGCAGTCGAAAACGCAAAAATCCTTCAACATTAATTTGGCCTTCTATACTAAGATAATCCTCAATCTTTTGAAATATCGCCTGTCTCCGACTCTCTCCGGTTAACACCTCTTCCCGCAGTAAACGTTGACGCACTTTATCGCAAATTATCTCGATTTCTTCAGCCTTGAAATGCGGGTGATGTAGTCTAGCAAGTTTTTTCAGTAACACCGGCTCCAATTCCGTAACTATATAATCGGCCAGCATCTGAGCAGTAAGCCGCTCTAAATTTCGCAATTGGTTGCCATTCTCAGTTTTACAATCCCACACAGTGATTTTGCCTGTGGAAGTCTCGTTAAACTCTTGTAAAAGCCCATTGCGCTGCCAAGATTCAACCTGCTGAACAAGCCGTCGTCTGAGAGCTTCGGGGTTGGCAGATTCGGTTCCAATCCAAATTGCCTCCATAAAGCAAAAACCCCCTTTTGATTTCAGGTCGTAATTAGTATATGCAAAGAATGCAGTCGCTAATAATGCATATTGATGGGCATTATTAGTTAAGGCGTCAATAATTGTTTAATGAAGCCAGATAATCCAGTGGTTTTGTAACACCTTATTCTTTGACGCCGTTCATTGTGTTAAATCGCTTCCAAAAACTTATAAAAAATGAGCAGGAAACCTGGGTTTGCCATAGAAATTAAACAGGTAACGGAAAAAGGAGGTGACCTATGTTCATTAAAAAACACAGAAAATTATTCATCATTTTTTTAACAGGTCTTATCTTGTTGGGACTGATTATAGGCTTTACCAGCCTCAACGCTTATAATATACGCCGATCGGAGCTCTATGTTTATCTAAGTGATTTGGACCGAAAGCTGGAAAAACTACAGCAATCGGTGACCGCAAGCCCGGAATCCCAGCCGGATTTGCTGGAAACAATTGACTCAATTAGAGCATACAACAATTCGGTGACAAACAATCTCAATCTCTTGGAGCGTAGCACTCTGCGCCGGGAGCTAACTGAGCTAACCCTGGATGCCGTGCTAATAACCGCGCTGGAGACGATCTATTTGCGTCATTCCCGTGGCTTAGACAGCAACCGTGAACATGAATTTATTGCCCGTGTTGAAACTTTACTGCAAGAGAACTCCAGAGTGTTAAGCGAAGCCCGGCAGATAAAGTCTGGAACCTTTGGTCGCCTGCTTGTGCCACTGAACGTGGAAGTTCTTGCCGAAAATTATCAGCAGATTAACAGGTTGGCCACCTTCTACATGCGCTACAACCGTTTACCGGAGGAACTGGCACCGGTGCACCTAGATCAACTGGAAGTCCAGATAAGGGAAATCTGGGGTGCTGAAACGGCCATCGTCGACTTTCCCGATCATTTAAATCGCAATATCGATCAAGGCTTCACCTATGTTTTTGAAATTCGTGACCAGGGCCAACGGATCCAGGGGCAGGTGGATGCCTATTCAGGACAAATCCTTTTCCTGGGACGAGATGTTATCGAATACGAAACCGACGGCGAAACTCACCCCATGTACCCACTTCAAGAAGATCTGAAGGCGCTGCTGACCCGAATGTATGGTCCCGAATACACATTTTCGATAACCCCTAAGAGCATCAACCATGAGCTAGAGGTCGAAGCGGGCGCCCAACTCTACACCTTTGCCATTGAGCCCCGCTTAAACGGTTATCGTCTGGAAACCAGGCCGCTTTTAGCCAGATTCGATGCCTATACTGGTAAACTTGTAGCCCTGACCCCTAGTATTTCGGTGCCTGATAATCCTGTAAACACTGAGATTACAATCAACCGCGCCGCTGCCCGTCAGGTTATTGCTAAAGAAGCCGAGTTCCGTGAGACTGTTATCATCCCTTCACGGGTTTCCGGAGACTGGGTGCTGGCCCATATGTTCAATGCCGGCGGCGATCAGATTTATGTAGATGCCCAAAGCGGTGAACGAGTTTATTATAATCCTGCAAAAATAGTGCCCTGACGGGCACTATTTTTTAAAACAAAAAAGCCCCTATGGGCTTTAAATTACAAAATGGTGGGTCCGGCGCGATTTGAACGCGCGACTTCTACCCTGTCAAGGTAGCACTCTCCCGCTGAGTTACGGACCCATTTTGCCGTGCATTGACTATTTTATAGATTTTATTATTCTTTGTCAAGAACAAAAGACGTTCAATATCTACCATCATTTTAGATTGACAGTCACAAGTATGAGGGTTGTATATTTACACATGTATCTTGCCTTTGCTGGCAGCAAAAACTAAAATAGATTGTGAAAGAGGTGAACGAAAATGGAAAAACAAACTACAGAATTGGCCACATTTGCCGGCGGTTGCTTTTGGTGTATGGTCTCGCCTTGGGAGGATATGCCCGGAGTGCTGCAGGTTATTTCCGGTTACACAGGCGGCCATAAAAACAATCCCACCTATGAAGAGGTCTGCGCCGGCAATACCGGCCACCGGGAGGCCATACAAATTACCTTTGATCCCGCGCAAATTAATTATAAGGAATTGCTCGATACTTTCTGGCAGCAGATTGACCCAACAGATCCCGGCGGACAATTTGTCGACCGGGGCACATCATACAAAAGCGCCGTTTATTACCACAATCAGCGGCAGCGGGAAATCGCGGAAGCAGGCAAACAGGAGCTGGCCGCCAGTGGTCGCTTTGACAAGCCAATTGTGACCGAAATCCTGCCGGCAGAGAAATTCTGGCCCGCCGAGGAGTATCACCAGGATTTCCACAAGAAAAATCCTGACCACTATAAGACCTACCGTAAAAGCTCAGGCAGGGACATTTTTTTGAAAAAGGTCTGGAAAAAGTGAAAAAAGTCAAGCCCCTGACCGAATTCGTTACCCGGGAAAACGGCACTGAACCGCCCTTTACCAATGAATATTGGGATAACGAGCGAGACGGATTGTACGTTGACATCAACTCCGGCAAACCCCTGTTCAGTTCACGGGATAAATTTGACGCAGGTTGCGGCTGGCCCAGCTTTACAAAGCCAGTGGATAAAACGACAATCGCGGAAAAAACCGATACCAGCCACGGAATGATAAGAACAGAAGTGCGCAGTCGCTCTTCAGACTCCCACCTGGGCCATGTCTTTACTGACGGCCCCGGTCCCGATAAACTTCGCTACTGCATTAACTCCGCTGCGCTCCGGTTCATTCCAAAAGAGGACCTGGAGGCGGAGGGCTACGGCGAATACCGGTAGCTCTTTGAGTAATCAGCCAAGATAAATAAACACAACCGGTTTTTACGTCGGTTGTGTTTATTTTTGCTATTCGGGACTGCCAGGCAAAACTGGTTTGCTGAGCCCTTTTTTCAGCAACCGGGAAAACCAAAAAAACCCGATGCTGGCAAAGGTAAGATCGGAAAGCGCCAGCGCCCACCATATCCCGCTGGCCCCTAAGCCGGTGCGAATCAGCACAAAAGCTAGGGGAATTCCCACCAATCCAAGGCGGAACAGGTTTATAACCAGAGCAGGCAATGCCCGGCCCAGTCCCTGGAAGGATGAGGATGTGACAATTCCTAAACCCAAAAAAACGTAGAAAAGCGGCACAATGCGCAGATAGGAAACCGTGGCGTCGAATACATCCGGCTCGTCAGTAAACAAGCTGACAAAGAATTCAGGCACCAGTAACACAACAATTGCCACTGAACCCAACGAGACCAGGGCAGCCAACAACCCTGTTTTCCAGATTTGCACCACCCGGTCGTACAGACGTGCGCCATAATTTTGGCCAATCATTGTCAGGGTGGCAATGGAAATGCTCTGCCCCGGCATGAATGCAAGGGAGTCAATGCGAAACCCCAGCCCCAGGGCGGCAACAACATGGGGGCCAAACTGGTTGGCCAGATAGTTATAGACAAACATTGTCAGCGACAACATTGCCATTGAGATTGAGGAAGGAAAGCCAATGCGCATAATGCTGCCCACCACTTCCCAATCCCAGGAGAAGCGAAACCGCAAAACTATAGAGGAACGCCCCATGTAGAAATGACTGATAATCAGAATCAGGCCAATGCCGCGGGCCAGCATCGTCGCCAGTGCGGCACCGGCAACACCTAGAGCTGGAACTGGGCCGAGGCCAAAGATAAACAGCGGGTCCAGGAAGATGTTAATCACAGTGGCAAACCCAAGGATCAATGTAGATGACTTCATGTCGCCTTCACCCCGCAACACTCCGTCCAAAGCCATATAGAAGAAAAATACTGGGTTACCGGCGAGAATGATTTGCGTGTAGGCAACTGCATAATCCAGGGACAGTCCCTGCCCCCCCATCAATTCCAGAAGCGGACGCGCCAAAGCGGTGCCGACAATCCCAGAAAATATTCCCAGCGTCAATGATAAGGCCATTGCCTGACCGGCAATCCGATTGGCCCGGGCACGATCACCGGCGCCAACGGCCTGGGCAACCAAAGAGCTGGTGCCGATGGCCACTGCATTGCCCAGGGCCAGCACAATAAAGAACACCGGCAAATTCATGCTGACCGCGGCGATTGCTTCTTGCCCCAGTCGGCTGACAAACCAGGTATCCACCAGGTTAAAGGCCGTCTGCAGCACATTGGCGGCCAAAATCGGCAGGGCTAGGGTCAGCAGGCCCCGTAGTACTGAACCAGTGAGCAATTTATTATCAGCCTGCATAACATCATCTCCTTCAAACATACGAACCAATTTTATACCATATTCCACGCGGAGTAAATGTTATATTAAAAGATTAAAATTTGCTTATTTTGGTTGTCACTACAGATAGCCAATGATATAATAAACCCGAAATGTGACTGGGCAGTCATATTTCGGGAGGTGGTTATTTGCCAACAAAGACCTTCTTTAATCTTGCTGAACATAAACGCAAACGTATTTTCCAGGAGGCCCTGGCCGAATTCGCCCAAGATCCCTATGAACAAGCATCGCTCTCTGAAATTGTGCAGCGACTCGGCATCGCCAAGGGCAGCATGTACCAGTATTTCCAGGACAAAAAAGATTTGTATAAATATGTGATCGGTTATGTTTACCAACAGAAGCGCGAGTATCTCCAGCCGGTTTGGGAACAGGATACAGACTTCTTCGCCCTGGTCAAAAGCTACTACATGCGATCCTGGCAATTCGCCCGCGAACATCCCTGCTATCAGCAGGTAATCTCAAATTTTTGGGACAGTCGCGATGAACAGGTGCGGGAAGAAATCCTCCGGGAAAAGCAGATTCGTAACACTGAGTTCTATGGAATTCTGCAACAGTGGTTGCAGACAGGTTTGATTTCCAGTGAAATCACCCCGGAAGCGGCCTGGTTTGTCTATCATGCAGTCGGCCGGGCGCTGATTGACAACTTTGTCGACGAAAACGTCGACCTTCAATCCCATGAATCTTTGATTGAATCGGTGCTGGCTGTGCTGGAATTGGGATTGAGGACACGAAAGGAGTGCAGATAATGCGCAAACCCTTTATATCGCTGATACTAATCGTCCTGGTGGGGCTGACCGCCTGCACCGCTAGTAACGGAGAGGGCGCGGGCATAACTGTAGCGATTCCCGCTGACCCCGATGGTTTTCATCCCCACCACTCTGTAGCTGCCGCCAGCGCGGAAATTGCGTTTAATATTTATGAAGGTCTGGTGAAGGCCGGCGCCGATGGCTCTGTCCAACCGGCCCTGGCTGAGGAGTGGTCGATATCCGCAGACGGCCTCACCTATGAATTCACGCTTCGCCCCGATATCATGTTCCACAACGGTCGCCCCTTGGAGGCAGAAGACGTGATCCATTCCCTGGGGCGCTTGTTTGACGAGGAAGTGACTGCCAAAGCGCGGGAATTTGCAGCGGTAGACACACTGGAAGCCGCTGGAGACAAGATTATTATCACCCTCTCCCGGCCCGACGCCGCGTTTCTAGCCCTCCTCACCGAATTTGGCGCCAGCATTTACCCCCGGGAGGCCGAGGAACAACTAGATACCCGACCAGTGGGCACCGGACCGTTTGTGCTCACCGACTGGCAGCCCAACAATCGTCTGGAATTGACCCGGTTCGAACATTACTGGCAGGACGGGCTGCCGCTGTTGGATACAGTAACTTTGCAAATCATTCCCGATCCCAATACGGCAGTGACCAATCTGCGCACCGGCCATGTTGATTTGATTCCCCGGCTGGAACCAGATTACATGCATCAGGTTGAGGAGGAACCGGGGCTAAAATTTGTCGAGGGCCCGATGAATCTGGTGCAGCTTTTGGCAATCAACAACGCCCGGGAACCCTTTGACAATCTTCTGGTACGTCAGGCAATCAATTATGCCATTGACCGGGAAGAAATTATCGAAGGGGCAGCCTGGGGCTATGGAACTATGGTCGGCACAAACCTCTCGCCGGCTATGGGCGAGTGGTATAACCCCGAAGTCGATGAAATCTACTCCTACTCGCCGGAGAAAGCCCGGGAGTTGCTGGCGGAGGCCGGTTATGCCGACGGGTTTAGCGCGGTGCTCCACTTACCCGCCCCCTACCCGCTGCATATCAACGCCGGACAGATTCTTGCCCATCAGCTAGAACAGGTTGGCATTGAATTAAGTCTGGAAATCATCGAATGGTCCACCTGGTTGGAGCAAATTTATCAAAACCGAGATTTTGAGCTAACGGTAATTGGTTTCACCGGTAAACTAGACCCCCATTCAATCATCGGTCGCTATCAAAGCGACTCCAGCCGCAACCTTAACAATTTCGATAACGATGAATACGATTCGCTAATCCGTCAGGGCCTGGAAGCAACTGACCCGGCCGAACGGCAGGAAATCTACCGTCAGGTCCAGGAGATCCTTGCCCTAGATGCAGCAGCAGCTTTCATTATGGACCCCAATCAAATCGCGGTAATGGCTGGGGACATCGAGGGTTGGCAAAACTACCCTGTTTATGTTCTCGATCTCGCCGCCCTCTCACGGCGCTAAAGCATGCAGTATATGCTAAAAAAAACTGTGGGGATGCTGGTAACTCTGGTTTTAATCAGCATCCTCACATTTCTCATCCTCTTCCATTTGCCCGGCGATCCCGCTGTTTTAATCCTCGGCCTGGAGGCAAGCCCGGATGCCCTGGAGCAGGTGCGCAGCCAGCTGGGACTAAATCTACCGGTTTGGGAGCAATACTGGCACTGGGCCCGCGGCGTGCTGGGGGGAGATTTCGGCAGTTCCCTGACCTTCAGTCGTGGCTACCCGGTGGCCGAATTGATTCGTTCCGGACTGCCGGTGACAATTTCACTGGCTATGGCGGCGGTTGTCCTGGCGCTGCTGCTGTCAATTCCATTGGGCATTGTCTGCGCCAGTAATCGAAACAGCCGTCTGGACAGCGCTATTCTCTCCATCAGCCAAATTGGCCTTTCTTTGCCTGCGTTTTGGGTTGGAATTATATTAATACAGATTTTTGCGCTTCGCTTGGGCTGGCTGCCCCCTGGCAACATGCCCGCCTGGTCGGTTAATCCTCTGGGCGCCGGCGTCGCTCTGATCTTGCCGGCCCTGGCCCTGGCCCTGCCCCGGGCTGCTATCTTGACCCGAGTGGTGCGCTCGGCAATGCTGGAAGTTTTGGGCGAGGACTATATCCGCACTGCCCGCAGTAAAGGACTTAGCGAGCAATTGGTTGTATATAAGCATGCGTTACGTAACGCTTTGGTAGCGATCAGCACCGTGGCCGGCATCCACCTGGTTCAGTTGGTCGCAGGAACAGTGGTGATTGAGCAGGTGTTTTCGCTGCCTGGCTTGGGACGGATGGTTTTGTCAGCTGTGCTGCTCCGGGACCTGCCCCTGGTCCAGGGCCTGGTATTTGTCGGCGCCAGCCTGGTCCTTCTGGTTAATTTTAGCCTCGATTTGATTTATCCGCTGCTGGACCCGCGGATAACCCAGGTGCGCTATGATTAGGGCCTGCAACCGCCAGTTGTTGGCTGGCATTATTCTCGTTGGCCTGATGACACTCCTAACGATTGTTGGATATTTCTATACACCCCACTCGCCCAATGAAATGGAAATCTCCCGACGCCTGGAGGCGCCCTCGGGCCAGCACCTGTTGGGGACAGATAATTATGGCCGGGATATTCTCAGCCGAATTATGGTTGGCGGCCGTCCCGCCTTCCAGGCCGGTCTGGTGGCTGTAGCCCTGGGTCTGTCGCTGGGGATTTTATGGGGTGCCCTGGCCGGTTATTATCGGGGCTGGCTTGAAGAGTTGCTAATGCGCCTGGCCGATGGATTTTATGCTTTGCCGGCAATTCTCATGGCCCTGCTGGCGACCACCCTCTTCGGACCAGGCCAGGCCAGCATCCTGGTGGCAGTGGCCGTCGCCAATGTTCCAATCTTTGCCCGCATTACCAGGGCCAGCTTCCTCTCCCTCCGGGAGCGAGAGTTTGTTGACGCAGCCCGGGCCCTGGGGTTATCCAACCGGCGCATTATTTTCCGGCACATCTTGCCCAATGCCCTTTCACCTTTGCTGGTTCAGGCCAGCGTCAGCTTTGCAGCCGCTGTGCTGGCCGAGGCCTCCCTCAGCTACCTGGGGCTAGGCACCCAACCGCCCGATGCCAGTTGGGGCAGGATGCTCCGGGAAGCCCAGGCCTTTGCCGATCATGCGCTTGGAAGCGCCCTCTATCCTGGAGTTGCAATCGCCCTGACCGTTCTTGGCTTTAACCAATTGGGCGACGGCCTCAGGGACATTCTAGACCCGAGACTGAAATAGCTGTCTTCAGGCAGCTATTTTTATTTACACTAATTGCAGGAAAACACTGCCTGGTTGCTGAATCTTATTACTCATAATATCTTACAGGGGAGGATGTCATGAAAATGATGATTGTTAAGGAAGGGCTCCGTCGATGACAACGGCGCAGGGAGGTAAAAAGGCGCCGAACACTGAAAACGGCCAAGACGAGAAAAAGTTCTCCTACGCGAAAATCTGGTGGATTGGCTTTGGCTTCCTGGGTGTTCAGCTGGCATTCACCGCTTACAATGGTTTTTTGCCCCTGATGTACCGCGAGTTCTTTGACTCCCGATTCCTTGTCGGTCTGCTAATGGGCACCGATAACCTGATTGGCCTACTGCTTATACCAATAATCGGCGCCTGGTCCGACCGGATCAACTCACCCCTGGGCCGACGCCTGCCCTTCATTGTCATAGCAACTCCTATCGCGGCCCTGACCTTCTTTGCTATTCCCTTCGCTGCCGCTATGCTCTGGACGCTGATTATCACTGAAGTAGTGTTTACCGCCGCGATGCATTCATACCGGGGCCCTGTCATCTCACTGATGCCCGACCACACCCCGCCGGAAAAACGTTCCCCCGCCAATGGCATCATCAATCTGATGGGCGGTATCGGGACCTTGATCAGCTTCGCAGTCCTAGCGCCCCTCTATGATGTCGATCCGCGGTTGACCTTTGGTATCAGCTCCGTCGTTCTGTTCCTGACTTTAATTATTGTCTGGCTAACTGCCGATCGGCACCCGCCCTATATCGATAACTCGCCCCGGGCATCAACTAACCCGATTAAGGACGCGGTCCATGGGATTGGCATCCTACTGCGGCCAGCCAACTTTGGTCAGTTTCTGATTCTTGCGGCGATGCTGGCATATTTTATTGGCTATGCCGGTCTGAACAATATGTTCCCGATTTATGGGGTAGAGACCCTGGGCGTCACCGAAGGCACTGCCAACTTCATTCTTACTTCCTTTGCAGGTTCTTTTATCGCTTTCGCGCTGGTAGCGGGGACGATTGGCTCCCGCATCGGTAAAATCCCTGCCATGTTATGGGGCCTGGTAATCGTACCGATTCTGTTTTTACTGGCGATTCCAGTCCGCGATCCCTGGGTAATTGCCGGGATCTTTGTGCTGGGTGGCTTTGGCTGGGCGATGGTCAATGTTCAGGCTATGCCGCTGATCGCCGATTTTGGCGGCCGCGACCAAATTGGATTCTATATCGGACTCTATTATGTTTTTACGATGATCGGCCAGATGATTGGCCCCTCCATCCTCGGTCTTGCCATGGACCTAGTAGGTAACAGCGGTATGTTCATCGCTGGCGCCACCTTCTTCTTCCTAGGCTTCCTGTTGCTGCGCGCTGGCCAGCACCGCCTGCAGGCAGATCCCGAGCAACTGGCCCGCAAGGCCCACTAATTATTTCTACACATCCAAAACTCCCGCCGCGAGCGGGAGTTTTATTTAGAGGACGACAGCGCGCCAGGCCGCTTCGGGGTCGCCGTTACATTGCTGTGTAAGCTTACGCTGCAGTGAGCGCTGGTAGTATTCAGCGACAACCGCCCCGGGCACGGCAAAGCCGAGGTTAGCAACCGGCACATTCTTGCCCTGGCCGGTCCAGACTTCTTTGAAAGTTGGCAAGCCCACCAGACGGCCGAGATCGTCGAACAGTCCCCCCCCGGAATTCCCGGGATTGATGGACGCATCGGTCTGCACATAGGACCGATTATTTACTTCCCGGTTTAGGTAAGAAACAATACCGCGTGTGATTGTATGCTTGTTGCCCAAGGGGTGCCCAATCGCATAAACATCCTGGCCTACATAGACCTCAGGTGCAATTTCCACCCCGTAATAGCGATCGTCCGGCGTCACTTTGATAATCGCCACATCCTGCTCATATTCACCGGTGATAAACTCCGCCTCCGCCTCACTGCCCCAGGCAGTCCGCACCAAAAGCCGGTTGCACACACCCCGGCCGTCGGAGATGACATGGGCATTTGTAGCGATATGGCCATTGCTGTCCAGCATCACCCCGGAGCCAAAGCCGCCGCAGGCGTGAATTGTTACAACCCGTTCGGCCATCGCTTCCAGCCGGCGCTGGCGCAGGCCATATATCTTTGCAAAATCCTCGTTGTCACCGGGGCTCGCTGAGAGCGCAAGTTTAAGTTCTTCCCGGTACATTTCTTGAATCGATTCCAAACTGATTCCTCCTCTCGCTTCCACTATATGCGGCACTTGTCTACGGTGTCAGGCATAACCAACGCAAATTCGCCGTAATAATGAGCGAGGTGAGAATGATGGATATCTATGATGAGGAGTATATCCGGGAACAAGCCCGACTGGCGGCGCGCAAAGACGCCCAACCGCCTCCAAGCCAAAAAAACAACCGCCCCTGGCTTACCTGGGCGGTGATGTTACCGCTATTTATCTACACAGTCTATGTGTTGGCGGAGGTTATCGGTATTCGCCTATCGGTATTTATGGAACAGGACTTCCTGGGCTTCGCCCTGGCGCTGACGCTGCTGTTTATTTGGTTACTCCGCCGCAAGTGAGTCGGATAATTGAGCAATCTGAGCGCTGAGCTCTTCTGAGAGCAGGTAGAAGCGATTGCGCTCAGTTCCATCAGTCAACAGAACCTCGGTCAAATCTTCCCTGATCCGGTTCATTCGAACTATCCGGCTGTCTTCGGTAACCAAGGTCAGGCGATGGGTGGCGCGTCCGCTTCTGGCCTGAGAGCGGATTTGAGCATCATTAAACGCCTGGAGCAAAGATTTCACTTGCTCCCCATAGGCAGCTGGTAAATAATCCCCGGTGGTGCGCAAAAGAATGATCTCTTCCGCCTCCAGATGCAGGGCTTTGCCGCCACATCCCGCCAGCATCAGGACCAGTAAAATGCAGACAATTGTTTTCAGTCGCACAGGCGACCACCTCCTGGTCTAAATATAGCCCCGAACCAAAATATTATTCATTGCCCTTAAATATGACACAGGCATGCGGTATACTGGGGGCGGAGGTGTTTACATGGCTCTTCGCTTTCGCAGAAGCATACGGATAGCCAAAGGAGTGCGGATAAATTTAAGCAAAGGCGGTATCGGTGTCAGCGCCGGTGTCCCCGGCGCCCGGGTTGGCACGGGGCCCCGGGGAGCGTACACCTCGGCCGGCATTCCCGGCTCCGGGATTTATGCTATCAATTATCATGGTAAAGGCAAACGGACAGTAGCTGGACAAACTCAGACCCGCCAGGTCCGGCAACAGACTGGACAACCCTATCAATCGGCTTTTGCCCTCAGTCCCCCCAAAGGCTTGAATTGGTATGTGGGCCCCCTAGGAATTGGCATACTCACATTTGTCCTCTTGGTCTCCCTCAATTGGATGAGTTTGATCGGGATACCCGCCACCATCCTCTGGTTCCGCAGCGCGCGCAACTCCGCATCTGCCCGGGCCCGCAGACATTGGCTGCAAGCAGTATCCCTTGAAAAACAAGGAGAGTTTGACAGCGCCCTGGAACAGCTCCAGATGGTGGCAGAACTGCTCCCCCAGGCAGACTTAACTGCTCCTATGGCAAAAATTGCCCTGGAAGCGCAAAACACAGACCTGGCTTTAGACCTTTTTGACCAATGGCTGCCCGCTGCCAAGCCCAAGCAACTGGTGGAGGCCGCTCTGCTCCTGATGGAAGCGGAACAGTGGGAAAAGGCGGTGACAGTCTTCCAACGTCTGCCCGATGATATCAGGCAAAATATCATTGTGATTAACCTCCAAGCCCACTGCTTGCTGGAAGCCGGGAAGCCCAAAATTGCCCTGGAACTGCTCAGGACCGGCCCCACCCGGCGCCGGAAGATGGACCCGGACCTGGTGGAGTTTCGTTATCTACTGGGCAAAGCAATGATTCTCAGCGGCCAGAAGGCGCGGGGCAAAGATCAACTGCGCCGGGTGCTGGCGGTGGATATGGATTATAAGGACGCAGCCGAACTCTTAGCGGCTGCAGAGTAAAGAACGGCCTGCCGACCTGGCAGGCTGTTTCGTTTGTAACGGATGTATCCCGGCATTGCTTAGTATTCGGGATTGGTCAGAGTGCCGATACGACGGAGGTTTACTCTGACCTCCAGAGATATTTCCGCATTCTCGTAGTAATCACACCATTCTTCCACGCCGCTGAACCACTTGGGATGCTGAACACGGACAAAGCGCCCAAGGCCAAGGATATCTGAGCGCCAGCGCTGGGTTCTGCGCAGCATATCCAGAGCGTTACCCTGAATATCCCGGGCGAGCTGGGTTTCTATTTCATCAAAAATACCATCCTCTAGAGCATCTAGCTTTGCATTCATATCGAGGATATCGATGTCTGCCTCTAGCGAGACATGAAAATGCACCCTGTTGTCAATTATTTTAGAACGAACCTTGCGGTTTGCCCGTTTAATAAGAACTGAGGTGAGCACATCATTTTGTCCCGCCACATCCACCTGTGTGTAGAATCTGCTCCTCCTAGGCTGCTGTGTAAGCATCAAATAATGCGGTATATCGCTATCGCCAAGATTCCCCACCATTGAGCCGGATGCGTCCATTACTGCCAGTCCGGAAATTAAAAGGCCTGTTCTATCGTCTTCATGACCGGTAATTTCCACTAATGGCACCACAGAACTTATACCTGGATCGGACTGTCGGAACCAGTATCTAGAGGCTGTGACATGAGGAATCAGGCCGTTGTTTACATTCTTTTCCAATAAATTCATCAAATACACTGCAACCCGTGTTTCTTCTGACGGCTCAAGCTGCAACACATATTGAGCCGGGTCTCCCCGAACAATGGCCAGTGAAGCGTTGGGATTCATGTCCATTTGTTGGTCAACTTCCACCATAACCTCATGCATGCGTCCGGTCCTGGCCATTTCCTCGCTAAATACCAGCACGCCAACCTGACCCAAAACCAGAAAGTTCTGGTGTTGGCGTTGCGCATTAAAATATGCCTGGGAAAAAGTATATCCCTGGACAGTTGTTTTGTTGGTCGAGTGGGTGGCTGTATCAGAAAATACCGGGTTTGTAGTAGTGACAGTTAACAGCTCTTTGTCCTCTTCATCCAAATCAAAGCCGATGGCAAAGGCCAAGGCCAATTCCTCAACAATTCGCAGGTCCCAGCAGCCTGAATTGAATAGCAGGGAACAACATAACAACCCCAAGATTAGACGCTTAATCAATCTTTTCCTCCTTACTCTCATCCAACCCCCGGATTTTTGCTACCAGCAGTAATAAGCCTGTCAAACCCAAAATTCCGAAAAGCCCCCACCTACCAATTTGGTCACCCAGTTCAAAAACCTCGCTTAACCGCTCGGGAATAATCGCCACGGCATAGACCACCGGCCAGGCCACCAGCGCCCAGATATCATGATAATGATGTCGGGTAAGCGTCGCCAAAGTAAATGTTCCTGCATAATATTGGATTGCTACGAGCCCAATCACCTGGGCAGTCCAGATAAACAGTACAAGATTATCCACCCTTTGAATAAATGGCAAAGTCCCCACACGCAAATAATTCATTAGTGGCCAGGTTTGCAAAAGTGTGTGCTCCACTCCCAACACACCAAAAGTAAGAAAAACATTTCCCGCATATAGAACTGTTATCACCGTCAGCGCCAGCAAAGTTATCCGCAAAACCCTATCTCGATTAATAATAAATGGAAAAAATACCAAAAGCACCTCAAACCCCAAAAAAGCAAAGCTTGCATCAGGTATAGCTGACAAAATTGCGGGCAAGCCCTCTGCCCCTACCGGCCGTAAGTTGAGAATGTCGAACTCTGCAAGGGGAACAAGGTAAACGAATATTACAGTGCCTGTCATATATACGACTAATTCCATCAACCGTCCCAGAGTAACCGCCCCCATGCGGCTGATGTAAACAACGGGAACCAAATTTGCCAACAAAAAAACGGGTTGCGGTGTCCATATCAAGGTCCAGGTTGTCGCAAGTTCAGTAAATATTCGGAGAGCTACCCCGCTAATGCCGATTGCATAAATAGCATACATAACAGAAACCAGTGCTCCCAAGGGCCGACCTAAAATCAGTACGCTGAACTCAGGCAATGTTTTGGTTGGAAATTTTCGGCACAACAACCAGACAAACGCGGCCATTGCCCAAGTTGCCGCCCCGGCAATTAATATACTGATCCAGCCATCTCTTCCCGCAGTTTCAGCAATAGTACGTGGTAGGGTTGTGATGCCGGCGCCGAGAATTGTACAGATAAGCACGGAGGCCCATTGAAAATCACTGAGTCCGTATTTTTTAGCGTCCCTCATCTTCATCTTCCTCAACTCCCTGCTGCCGGGTAATATTTTTCTCTGCGGTCAGTGCCGGGCGTTGACGCATCCAGCGCCAAGGGCGTCTGTATATATAGTCCCCCATATCCGAAATTCTCAGTGGTGCCACCGGTGACATGTACGGTACGCCCAAGGACTGGAGGTTACACAGATGGGCCAAAATCACCATCCAGGTGATCATGATTCCAAACCCTCAGAGATAACCCGCCATGACCAGGAGCGGAAAACGCAGAAAGCGAATCGCCAGGCTCGCTTCATAATTGGGAATACTGGAACCGGCCAAAAAAGATGTCGCCACCACTATCAATAGAACCGGGCTGACCAGCTGCGCGTCCACCGCCGCCTGGCCGAGAATCAAAGCGCCCACGATGCTCAAGGTAGGACCGATCGGCCCTGGCAGGCGAATACTGGCCTCCCGCAATAATTCCACCGCACCCTCCAGTAGCAGTGCCTCGGTAATTGGCGAAAAAGGTACCGCTTGCCGGGTCTCGGCAATGAAGACAATGATACCCTGTGGTATCATTTCATAATGATAAGAAACCACAGCCGTATAGGCCGCAGTGGCGGTCGTGCCGAGTATAATTCCGATAAACCGCATCATTCGGGCCAACGTGCCATAAATGGAGTGCATATAGTAGTCTTCAGGAAGCTGGAAAAAGTCTGCCGCCGTCACTGGTGCCAGTAAGACAAATGGGCTACCGTCGGCGATAATGGCAATTTTGCCCTGCAATAAACCGCCTACTACTTTATCAGGCCGCTCGGTGCTTAGAAACAATGGGAACGGCGTGATTGTCCGCTCAGTAATTAACTCTGCTGTGGCGCCGGGATCCAGAATGCCATCGATATCAATAGCCGCAAGGCGTTCCTTTATCTCTTCCACTGTGTCCAGATTGCACACATCTTCGATGTAAGCAACGGCGATTTTAGTCCGACTGCGTCGGCCCACCTCCCTACAATGAACTTTCAGGTTTGGGTCGGGCAGCCGGCGGCGGATGAGGGCCAGACTCATTTGAATGACTTCCGTGAATCCCTCCCGGGGCCCCCGAATCAGCCTTTCCTGGATGGGCTCCTCGATGCCTCGCGACGGCCAGTTTTTGGTATCAATCATCGTAACTTCGGCGTAGCCGTCAAGTATTATTGCAACCTTACCTTGGAGAATATCGTTAGCAAATTCTCCAATGCGGGTAAAGGTGCTGCTCTCCCCCACCGCTAGCAAATCTGCTATATGCCGGACTTGTTCGTTCTGTTGTTTGACCTCCAGTAGCTTGCTCACAATATCCCGGTTCAGAGTACTGCTATCCACCAGACCCTCAACATAGAGAATGAGCGCCTGGCGCATGCCCATGGCCGGTACGACAACTTTCTTATACTTCACGTCATCGCAGTCTTTATATAGATTGCGCAACAGCTGCTCATCTGTTTTGAGTTTACCGGTTAGCTTATCGGGCTTTTGGCTGGTATTAGCTTTACTTCCCCGGATGTTGGGCTTCAATCTTGCAAGCAACTTTTTCAGCACAAACTCACCCCCGTAATGCCTTCCACACGACTGCCCAGCATACATCCCGCTCCTTAACCAATTTGCATATAGTACCTTGCCCGTTTTATTCCGTTTACATACCCGTGTAAACCGCAGGATAAAAAAACGCGGCAGACATAAAGTCTGCCACGCCTCTACCAGCGCAGTAGAGCGGTCACAAGAATGACGACAAGCATAGATATCCCCACCGGCCCTGTATAGCGATACACTCCCCCCAACCGCGAACAAAAGTATTCCCGGGTGAGGATTAGGCACAGATGCAACGGCGAAATAATGTACCCGATGGTCAGGCTGCCAAAGAGCAGGCCCAAGGCGGGAAGGTAGTGCTCCGCCGGCAAGAGCGGTACAAAAATCGGCAGCGCAATCGCCACCGTCGCTTCGTGGGAACCGGTGGCAATCCCCAATGCAAACGGAAGCACCAAGAGCAACAGCCACAAGGGAATCCCCGACTCCACCAAATCGGCAGCAAATGTATTAACCAGGCTGCTTGTGTGGAGCATTTCCTTAAAAATCATCACCCCGGGCACAACCAGCAGCATGCCCGGCCGCACACCCGGCGCCAGCATTGTCAAGCTGCGCTTCCGCAGAGCCGCAAGCATCCGGAATGCAAGTGGCCCCTGCCCCCCGGGCAGGACCAGGAGCGCACAAATTATCCCCGCCACCAGGGCCAGCGGAAACCAGAGCTCAACAATCAAGAACAGCGCCAGCACCACCAAGAGGGGCAGAAGGCTGACCAAGACCAAAGCCAAATCAGCCCTGTGAAATTGAAACGGTTGCTCACTGCCCTTGATCTTCCGCAGCAAAAACCACCAGGCAGCAACCATGCCGGCGAGTCCTGCCCACAGGTTCTGGGCCGCCAGAGTGGCCGGTGTCACATCAGCCAAAGCGGCAGCAAGAATGATGCTGGGGATTACCGGCAAGGCCACATACCAGAGATGGCGAAACACAATATTGATACCAGTCTTAAACTCCGGTGCCAGCTCTCCCCTGTCCCCTAAGCGGTCTACCAAAGGCGCAGACATCATAGCTCCACCGGGAACAGATAATGCCCCCATTACCATTGGTATCACAGTAAGCGCCCAGCGCGAATCACCGGCAGACAGGGCGAGCACTTTATCCACCAGCAAATCCAGAGTGCCGCTAGCGGTGAGTAGATGACCCAAAACACCGATTAAGACCACAACCAAGGTCAAGGTCCAGGTGTTGGCGTCCCCCAGGGCAGTAATCAATGCTTCCCAGGCGAGATCCAAAGGGACAGGCGCCAATAGCGCAAGGGCCAGGGCCCCCAGCATCATCGACAATCCCATATTCAGCTTGCGGCGCACGCAGTACATGATTAAACCAATCGCAATTATAACAGCAAAAAAACCCATCCAGTCTCTCCTCCTGCACTCTAGTATAATGCAAATTACTTCATAGGTCGACAGGCAGGAACCGGATATACGAAAGAAGAATAATAACTTATCAGCAGGTAAGGAGACGAGCCGTGGAAATTAAGCTACATAACTCAACTGTTAAACTGTATAACGAAGATTGTCTGTCGGGTATGAGGGCCCGGCTTGAGCCAAAGAGCGTAGATGTCATTGTCACCTCCCCCCCTTATAATATCGGGGTCAAATACAATCAATACGACGATAGCATCAGCCGTGATGATTACTTGCAATGGTTACATGAGTGGGCGCAGATATGTACTGAAATCCTCAGCGATGAAGGATCGCTATTCCTCAATATTGGCAGTAAACCCAGCGACCCCTGGGTCCCGTTTGAGGTGGCGACAGTAATGCGCGATGTTTTCCAACTTCAGAATGTAATCCACTGGATTAAGTCCATTTATATTGAAAATGACAGCTACGGCGATAAGACATCCCTCAGTGTTGGCCATTACAAACCGATAAACAGCAAGCGCTATGTGAACGACACCCATGAATACATTTTTCACTTTACCAAGACCGGCCGGGTGGAACTGGACCGCCTGGCCATCGGTGTGCCGTATAAAGACAAATCCAATGTCAGCCGCTGGCAGGGCGCCAAAGCAGATAAGCGCTGCCGGGGCAACACCTGGTACATCCCCTATAAAACGATCCAAAACCGCAATACCGAGCGTCCCCACCCCGCCAGCTTCCCCCCGGAATTGGTGGCCAACTGCATCCGTCTCCACGGCCTGGAAAAAAGCGCCCTGGTTTTGGACCCCTTCATGGGAATCGGCAATACCGCCCTGGCCTGTATTGACCTAAAAATTGACTGTGTGGGCTTCGAGTTGGATAAGGAATACTTTGATCAAGCCTGTCAGCAAGCCATGACCAGAATAACTTTGTTTGATTAAAACCATTCCCCGTCAGGGGAATAGTTTTTTTAACGCGTCCCTATCCTTCCAGCGTGCCTGCCGGTCCCGCTCAATTGCCCGGGCAATATCCTTGGCTTTAACAATTGGCAGCCAGATCAACACATCTAGATGCTGACGTCCCCAGCGCCTGGCCTCACTAAGTCTTTCCACATAGATATCCAGATGAGCGTTGGAAATTGCGCCACCCCGGTCTTCGACCACAAAAACTCCGCCGTTGGGTTTGTGGCTGAGCTCGGGAATGAAAATCCGGGTGCCAATGGGAATTTCCGGACCGGCGGCAACTGTGTGCCATTCCTTTGCCCGCGTCCCGCTATAAGTGATCCCGTACAGGGGATCGTCGGGATGTTTCTGGGTTGATTCATAGTCGGCGGTGTACGCGGTAATCTCCAAAATCGTCCATAGTTCGCGTAGATTGCTCATACTGCAACGCTCCCTTTCTCAGTACATGTTACGGACTTTCCGCCGGGGGGTGACGTTACAGGTTATATATCCAAAAAATACTTTGTAAGTTTCCAAAACCGTTTTTGCAAAAACGGGGTCTAATCTATGAACCGTAATAAGGGGGATGGAAAATGGATGCAGAATTTTTATCAGCTAAAGCCCGTTCGGGCGATGATAATGCATTTTTTGAGCTTATCCACGCGCGAAAAGAAATTCTTTACCGCACGGCTTATACATATGTAAGAAACAGAGATGATGCTCTGGATATAGTCAACGAAGCTGTATACAAGGCATATAGGTCTATCGGCAAACTCAAAGAACCCGCCCTTTTTAACACCTGGCTAATGCGGATTCTGATTATTTGCAGTCTTGATCACAAAAAAAAGTTTGGCAGGCTTGTGCCGGTTGAAGAACTACCAACAAATGCAAGCGATACTGTCACCCAGGATAATATAGAAAACCTTGATCTCTATTCTGCCTTGGGAGTTTTGGACGAAAACTGCAGGACTGTCATTATACTTAAATACTTCCAGGACCTGACCATTACTCAAATCTCTGAGATAATGCAATGCCCCAGGGCACAATCAAAACTTACCTGCATCGGGCCCTGAAAACCCTGCGGCTTGAATTAAATCGAATGCATAAGGATATGACCAGCCTACGCGAAGAATATGAAAACATTCCTGTCCCCAAGGAGTTGGATTTTGTCATTGAACAGGCAATCAAAAGGGGAAAGAATAGCAAACGGACACGCTTGTTAAGACCGTTGATTGCAGTTGCAGCCGCAATCTTGCTGTTTGTGGCATCGGTCAATCTATCACCAGCCTTTGCCAGTTATATAAGCAATTTGACTGGATTCGAAACCATCATTGATTTCATCCGCTTTGACCAGGGCCTTAGTCAAGGCATAGACAATGGCGCCGGCCAGGTTATCAATCAGTCGGTCACCGACCAGGGCATAACTTTAACCGTTGAAAGCGCTGTCTTTGATGGCCGCAAGCTTATGATTGCCCATGAACTAACTTCTCCTGATAAACCCGGACATTTGAGCCATTACAAACTGGATTTCACCGATATTGATGGCAACATCCTGCCCATTTCAGCAATCAGCACAACTTATCTGGGCAGTAAAGGCTTGCTGGAAATTTGGCATTATGGCAATCAACAACTACCCAAACAGATTATCCTTGACTTGACGTCAGTTAAACATCTTTATGGCAACGACAGAGAAATTATTGACGGTCAGTGGACGCTTGCCCTGGACCTGGATACCGAACTTGTCGTTCCCCCGACAACAGTGACAATAGATAAAGAAATTACTATTGAAGGCATCCCGGTTACCATTGAGTCCATCCACATCTACCCAACGGTAATCGACCTGGAACTTTCATCTGCTGTCAATCCAATGCATTTCTTTATAAACAGTAGGCTCGTGGATGAGGCAGGCAATGAACTAATCGCAACCGGCGGTAGGGCCGATACAGAGAATAATCGATATACCATGCAGTTTACCAGCAATTATTTCTTCGAAACTAACGAGTTGGCTTTGGTTTTTGATGGCGTTTATACCCAGGAAGATATATACCTGGAGATCGATATCGAAAATGAGCAAATCTATAATGATAGTAATTTGGACATAGAATTTTTGCGAAAAGAAACTATATCAAGGCCTAGCGGCGAAGAGATATACATTTGGTTTAGTTTTGACCGCACTTTTGATTCCAGTATCATATCATTTGAACAGTGGGGTTATGACCAGGCCGGTAATCAGATATGCATGGAACAGGGTCCAGCTCAAAACGTCAGCTACCTGGGAGATGAATACGCCCTTGTCTTTGCCCCTGAGCAATTACCGAAAACATTCAGGATCAAAGTCTCCATCAGAACCGAGGGCGCTTACAAACCTGTGCATATACCGCTCAACTAACTGCGGCAAAAGTACAAGCATATCCTTTAGACAACAATAAAAAATCTCAGGTTGGCAACCTGAGATTTTAATTTTGTAAACAAAAAAAGACGAGAACTCGCCTTTTAGTATTCAAATGGTGCCGGAGACCGGAATCGAACCGGTACGGGATTGCTCCCGAGGGATTTTAAGTCCCTTGCGTCTGCCTGTTCCGCCACCCCGGCATATAAAAAAATGGAGGCGGCACCCAGATTTGAACTGGGGATAAAGGATTTGCAGTCCTCTGCCTTACCACTTGGCTATGCCGCCTCGTATGGAGCGGAAGACGGGATTTGAACCCGCGACCCTCGCCTTGGCAAGGCGATGCTCTACCACTGAGCCACTTCCGCATATAAATGGTGCCGCAGGGCAGAATCGAACTGCCGACACGTGGATTTTCAGTCCACTGCTCTACCGACTGAGCTACCGCGGCAAAAAATATGGCGGAGCTGACGGGAGTCGAACCCGCGATCTCCTGCGTGACAGGCAGGCATGTTAGGCCACTACACCACAGCTCCAGCATTAACTATTATACACACCACTTAATTACCCGTCAAGCGGATAATAATAGGGAATAAATTACGTAAATTTTGTAATCCTGTTATTGTTCACCAATTTAATCCATTGTAAAACTGCCACCTTGATGCAGCCGAGAACTAATCTCCTCATTGCGCAAAAAATCATTGATTGCCTTTGAACTCCCAGGCTGCCTGGTCATTATTCCCCGCAACAAGGCCATGAGTCGTTGGCTCTGCAAATGCGGGGCAGATAACTCCTTCTCTAAAAGCTCAAAAACCTGTTCGAGCTCCCGACGTTTTTCGCCGCCGCTGTATTTACCGGCCATTGCCTCTACCTTTTGCTTTAAGTCAGTAAATGCCGCCTTCATTGCAAACACCTCCTCGTTTCCAGTTTAAGCATGAAAACCGCTTTGGTGCATACTATGCAAAAACAGGAAGGTTAGCACACATTAAAGTTTGTAATACTGTGCTTAAGAGGTGAATTTACATGCGACAGCTAATGCTTTGCACAATGTTGCTTTTAATGGCTTTGTGGCCCGGCCCGATTGAAGGAGCAATCACTGAAAACCAGACGGCGCCGGATTTAGAGCTTGAAGCGGAACGGTTATTTTTCGGACCAAACTTTCAAATGCAGGACAGCTTCCTTATTGAAGGCAGAGTAATCGAAGCGGGCTCTGATTACCTTGAGATTAAACAACATCTTGACAGCCCACCCCAGCCGGTTGAACCGAAAATCAACATGCATCCGGCAACACTGATCCAAATCCGCACGGTTGATTCCCAGGGAAAAATCAAAGACATCGAGAATAAACGCTGGGACATGATTAAGGCAAAAGAGCTAAAGAATCAGGTTATCTTAATCCTTTATCTGCCCCATTCAGAGACAGCGAAATCAATTATGATAATAGAGGAAATATAAAAAACCCCGCACTCGCGGGGTAATTTTTTAGTTTGGTGCGAGAGGTGGGACTTGAACCCACACGACTTACGCCACACGGCCCTCAACCGTGCCTGTCTGCCAATTCCAGCACTCTCGCTTGCAGTGATTATTATACGCAGTTTTAGTGTATGTGTCAACACCAATAGAATTATCAATTATTTTGCAAAATACCAGTTTTTACAATTTGATAAGTCAAAACCATTGACTGCAATCGCTTCAATATCCGAACTGACAATTACTATGCGCTGAGGGGCAAATAAAAATACAGAGGGCAGGTCGATGGCCAATTCATGCTGCAAATCCCGATATACCTGGAGCCGAACTTGTGGATTGGTTTTTTCGCGGCCAATCATTATCAGTTCATCTACAAGACTGTTGTTATAGCCACCATAGTTGGCCGCTGCCCCGGAGTGATATAGTTCATAGGGATCGGGCTCAGCTGTCAACGCCCAATTAAGCAACGCCAAATGATAATCACCGGGGATGATGCTGTCTTTCAACAATTCACTGTTGGCAAGGGGGTGAAGTTCAACCCCAAAACCCACAGCCTCTAAGTATTGCTCAATGTCGACCACCAGAGCCTCCGCCAGCGGATTATCACTGGGATAGGTAAGGGTCAACTCCAGGCGCTGCCAGACCGGCACTTCGCTGCCCACATTTCTGGCACGTATCCCGGAATCGTCAGTGAGCTCCCAGCCCGCAGTTTCCAAGAGTTCACGGGCAGTAGCGGGATCAAACTCATAATCCGGCGTATCCTCGGCATAAGCCCAGGAAGCCGGTGAAATCGGGCTGTCGAGAATTGTTCCATGGCCATGCAAATGCGTGTCGACCAAGGCCTGACGGTCGATGGCGTGGGCAACTGCCGCCCGGACACTTTTATTCCGCCAGAAATTTGACTGGGCGCCAAAGGCGCCGGCGCGGTGATTAAACCCCAGCGACCAATAGCTGCCGCTGCTTGGGGCGTACAAGCTATGTGTTTCTGAGACTTGATTATAGATTGCTTCCTTGTCTGCCGGCACATCGCCAACCATATTAACATCGCCCCTCACCAAGGCAGCTAGGGCCACGTCGATATTTTCAACAAAGCGGTAGTAGATGGTTTCCAAATATGGCAGCGGCGCCTGATGGTATCCGGTATTACGCTCCAGCTGTAGATAGTCTCCCGGTTGCCAGTCCTCAAGCTGCCAGGGCCCGGTGCCCACCGGTTCCCGATTTAGAGGATGGTCGTTAATATCAGTTAGCGCGTGATTATCCTCTGCCAGCAGGTGCCGTGGCAAAACAGGAATCATCAGATAATCAACAAATGGGCCAAAGGGTTTGGTCAATTTAAAAATAACTGTATGATTATTGGCAACTGTCACCGTATCCAGATAATCATGACCGTGCCGACGAGTAAACCCATCAAGCTCAAGTCTTCTCAACTCGGAAAAAGTAAAGGCGACATCGCTGGCGGTAAATGGTTCCCCATCATGCCAAAGGACATCCTCTTTCAAATGCACCGTCCAACTTAACCCGTCATCAGACACACTCCAACTCTGGGCCAGCACCCCAGCCAGTTGTTGTTCTTCATCGTATGTAAGCAGCGGTTCATAAATATTGGCGGCAACTTCCTGCACCAAGCGATCTCCACTGAGCAGCGGATTCAGATGCGTAGGCTCGCCCACCACCGCCTGGCTAAAAACACCGCCGATTGGTAAATCATCTCCACAGCCGGGTGCCGCAATAACAAGCAGCCCCATCAGTGCCGCAACACAAAACTTACTTATGCGCATAGCCCTCTCCCCTTAACAGAATTAATGTCCACTGCCGACAAAGAATCCCCGCTCGCTAAAATAATAACGCTGGTAGCGCCCCTGTGCCAACTCGACCTTGCCGAGGTAATCCCGGGTTTCGGGGTATGGAATCTGCTCCCGGTCTTCCATTTTTCCGCTCCAGACATCATCTTCCAGCCAGGAACGCACCTTCCCCCGGCCGGCATTATATGCGGCTAGGACCAAAGGCAAATCGTTGTCAAATTCCCGGGCCAGATTGTTGAGGTACCAGGTGCCCAACATAAGATTAAATTCCGGCTTCACCAACAAGTCCTCAATTTCTTCAGCCGCCACTGCCAACCCCATTTGCTCGCTGATCCATGTAGCGGTGGAAGGCAAAAGCTGCATCAGGCCGGTGGCGCCGCGCCGGGACACGGCATCAGCGCGGAAATTGCTCTCAACCTTTATAACCGCAGCGACCAAAGCCGGATCAAGATCATATTGCCCGGCTCGCTCCTCAATTAGTTCCCGATAGTGCAAAGGGTAGATAATTCTCCCTATCAGGGGCGAGTCAATTAACATATATACCAGTGACACAAGGATAGTAAAGGCCAGAATTCTGACCAGAATTTTTGGCATATGCTCAGAGCTTCCTTTGCTAATCAATCTTTGTATATTGTGCCCATAATTCCAGAATTCGCTCTCTGGTTTGACGTCTGGTGCCCATATTGTCAATCACAGCATCCGCCCGGGCAATTTTTTCTTCCACCGGCATCTGCGCCTCCACCCGTTGGACAGCCAGCTTACAATCCAGCTTGTCCCGATTCATGAGACGATTAATTTGCGTTTCCCTGTCTACAGTAACCACCCAAACTACATCCACCAAGTCGTCCGCCTTGGCCTCAAACAACAGGGCAGCATCCAGCACAATCGCCGGCACATCATCCTTTTGTTTATAATAACGGATTTTATCGCGTATATTGTCCATCATCCGGGGGTGAACAATGCTGTTCAGACGCTTCAGCTTTTCCGGTTGCCCAAACACCTTATTCCCCAGACGGCGACGGTTAATACTGCCATCGGGATTGAGAATCTCACGGCCAAATTCAGCAACAATCTCCCGCCAGGCCGGAGAATCCTTTTTCACGACAACCTTCCCCTCCCTGTCGGCGTCAATAATCACCGCCCCAAGTCGTTTCAAGACCTTGGCAATCGTCGACTTACCGCAGGCAATCCCCCCGGTAAGCCCAATCACAACCGGTTCATCCATATGTCCTCTCACCCCCGTTTTTTGTGGGTTACACTACAGATAAAAGTTACCTAACAAAATAACGAACATTATTGCTCCATACTACGGTAAACCTTAGTCACTTCTCCACAACTCTGCTTTCCGTATAGTATACCAAATATGCAACCCAAAGCATCATTATACCAAGATAAATTTAACCACACCCAGCCCGCAGATGATCAACCCCGGCAAAACCTGCAGCCGCTCCACCCATTTGGCGGCCGCAATCGACTCGCCCAAGGCAAATCCTCCGCCCACCAGCAGAATCTTCGCCCCGGCCACAGCCACCGCTGTCCATATAGGGGGAAAACCGGCCATGGCGGCGCCAAACCCAGCGCCAAAGGCGTCCAAAGCCAATGCCAGCCCCAGAACAACACCTTCCCGCACACTTATTGTTCCCGAACGGTCAAAATCTGCCCGCGCCGGTTCATCCAATAATCCCAACAAACCGCCTGCGCGATTCCGTTTGGAAAGCTGCTGCACCAACATTAAGGCGCCAAAAACCACAAGAATACCGCCACCAATACGGGCAGTAAACTCGGGGCTAAATAACAAAGAGATCAGACTGCCAACCGTCATTGACAGCAAAACGGCAGTTCCGGAAGCCAGCCCTAAAAGCACCAGAGAAAGAGGCGGCAACTTCATTTTCCCCAAACCGTAGGCGAGCCCAACACCAAATCCGTCTACACTGACGGCAAATGCAAGCAAAAGAACGGAGAAAAGAACCATATATCTCACCTTCCATACCAGACAGATTTCCTGTCAATTCCCTATCATAGTATGGAAGCTGAGACTCTGGTGTGCTTCAGGTCTGACAGCGGGGACAGTACACGCTGGAGCGCCCGCCAATTCTGACACTGGCCAGCCGGGCGCCGCACTCGCGGCAGGGTTCGCCGCTGCGTCCATAGACATTGAGTTTCTGCTGGTATTCGCCGCTGGTGCCCCGACCACTGCGGTAGTCACGAAAGGTTGTTCCTCGGGCGCTGATTGCTCCGCTAAGAACCTCGCGGATTGTCAGGCAAAGCGTTTCCGCTTCCGCAGCAGAAATGGAACTGGCCGGGCGCCGGGGATCAATGCCGGCCAGAAACAATGCCTCATCAACATAAATATTCCCCAGCCCGGCCACAACCCGTTGGTCCAGGAGCAGAGTCTTAACTGGGGCCCGACGGTTTGCGGCCCGGCCTAAAAGCCAGGTCGAGCAAAAATCATCGGCCAGGGGCTCCGGCCCCAAGTCGATGAAACCACCCAACTGAGTTTCTTCCCCCGGGTACCAGGCCCACATATCGCCAAAGCGGCGCAAATCGCAATACCATACAGTAGTCCCATCATCGAGCCGAAACCAGGCCCGGAGATACTTTTCCTCCTTGGCCAGGTTCAGGAGCAAACGGCCGGTCATTCGCAAATGAATCATCCAGGTGAGCTGCTGCTCCAAACCAATAACTATATATTTTCCCCTGCGGGTTACAGTGAGTATCTCCTTGCCTTCCAGGCGGCGACAAAACTCCGCTTGCTGGGGGAACCGAACCAGGAGCGGATCGTCCACAGTAACAGATTCAACCCGTCGTCCTATCAGATGCGGTTCCAAGTCGGCAACTACGGTCTGAACTTCCGGGAGTTCAGGCATTGCTGTCTGACTCCAGGACCAAGGGCGACATATCGTACCAGTTTGCGCCGTATTTCAAGTCAGCCACCAGCGGGACATCCAAATCTGCCACCTGCTCCATTGCCCGGCGCACCAGACGACCGGCCCACTGCAGCTCTTCATCGGGGACCTCCAAAACAAGTTCATCGTGGACCTGGAGCAGCATCCTTGTGACGATTCCCTCACTGTCCAGGCGTCGTTCCACCTCCACCATCGCCAGCTTGATAATATCGGCGGCGGAACCCTGGATTGGCGTGTTAATCGCCGTACGTTCGGCAAAAGAGCGACGTTGATAGTTGCGACTGTTAATCTCAGGCAGGTACCGGCGCCGGTTCCACAACGTGGTAACATAGCCTTGTTTGTGGGCAGTCTCCATGATTTGATCCATATACTCCCGCACCCCGGGATAGCGCTTAAAATAGGTGTCGATATATGCTTTCGCCTTCGCCCGGCTGATGCCCAGCGCCTGGGAGAGACCGAAATCTGTCTGGCCGTAGACCAGGCCAAAGTTCACTGCTTTGGCTGCCCGACGCTGGTCGTCATTTACCTGGTCTGGCGCCACTTCAAAAATCTCTGCCGCTGTATGGCGATGTATATCTTCGCCGGCGCGGAAGGCCTCAACTAGGCGGGTATCGCCGGCGATATGGGCAAGGATACGCAGTTCGATTTGGGAATAATCAGCGGCCAGCAGCCAGCGATAACCGCCCCCGGCCACAAACGCCTTGCGAATCCGGCGCCCTTCCTCCAAGCGGATGGGAATGTTCTGCAAGTTGGGCTCGGTGCTGGACAAGCGGCCGGTGGCGGTGACCAACTGGTTAAAGGTCGTATAAATGCGTCCGCTCTCCCGGTCCCACACGCCCTTGAGGCCGTCAATATAAGTGCTTTGGAGTTTGACCAGTTGCCGGTAGTCCATGACCAGGGGAATGATTTCGTGGTCGCCCTGAAGCGCCTCCAGCACCCCGCTGTCGGTGGAGTAGCCGGTTTTGGTCTTGCGCACTGGCGGCAAGCCCAGCTTGTCAAACAACACTTCTCCCAGCTGGCGGGGCGAGTTAATGTTAAATTCGCCATCAGCCAAAGACCAGATCTCCTGCTCGAGGCCGGATATCCGCTGAGCCAACTCTTCACCAATCGTCTCCAATTCCCGAATATCCACCGAAACTCCGTTCAGTTCCATCCGCGCCAGCACACGGGCCAATGGCAGCTCGATTTCCTGGTAAAGATCCGTCAGGCCTGCCTCTGCCAGTTCAGACTCCAGTCGCCGCCAAAGCCGGGGCAGCAGCCCGGCATGGTGGAGAATATATTCAGCATCTGCCTGCTCCGGTTGCTGGTCCAAACCGCCTTCGGTCCACACCCGCACCAGTTGGGGCACATCCAGGTTGCTACCCGGCTTTAGCAAGTATCCGGCCAATTGGCAACTTTCCACCCGGCAACGGACAAGCTCATCCTGTTCCAGGGCAAAGCGGTGCACCGCCTTGGCATCGTCGGTAATCAGGGTCTTGCCTTCGGTGGTTATAAATTTCAGTAGTGCAGGCTTGACAGCCGCAGCAGCATCCTCAACGCAGAGCCATGTCCTATCTTCCCGACCAATTGCGAAGCCAGCGGCGTTAAAGAGCACCGCCACACTGTCGCCGGCAAAAAGGGCATTAACTTCGCCAGGTTCGCTAAACGTTTCAAGCTCCAGCTGTGGCGCCTCCGGCGCCGATCGGGAAAGATTCAGTCGCTCCAGCAGCGTGTTGAATTCCAACTGTTTAAAGAGCTGGTAGAGTTTTTCCTCATCTGGCTCCGGCGCTGCCGGCGGCCACTCTATATCCACCGGGGCTGCCAGATCGATTGTCGCCAGCTCCCGGCTAATCTCCGCCTGTTCGCGGTACTGCTCCAGGTTTTGGCGCACCCGCACTTTCAGCTCTTCAATATGTTCATAAACGTTTTCCAGGGAACCGTACTGGGACACCAGCTTAATCGCAGTCTTCTCGCCGATTCCCGGCACGCCGGGAATATTATCAGAGCTGTCGCCCATCAACGCCTTGACATCGATGAGCTGCCGGGGCTCCACTTGGTAGCGTTCGAAAACTGCATCGGTATCGTAGAGCTTGATTTGGCTGAGGCCCTTTTGCGTAAGGATTACTTCGGTATCCGGAGCCACCACCTGCAGGATGTCCCGGTCACCGCTGACTATCCAGGCAAACATCCCCTCATTCCGAGCCCTGACAGCCAGGGTCCCCACCAGATCATCGGCCTCATAGCCCTGCTCACCGACAATTGGGATTCCCAGGGCTGTCAGCACCTCCTTGGCAATTGTGAACTGATCCCGCAACTCTGGCGGCATTTTCGGCCGGTGGGCCTTGTATTCGGCGAACTGCTCCTGACGCCGGGTGGGGCCCGGAAGATCAAAGGCCGCTACAATATAATCGGTGGGATAATCCTCCCGCAGTTTCATTAACATATTGATAAACCCATAAACTGCTCCGGTCGGCTGCCCGGCACTGTTTTCCAAGGGGGGCAGGGCAAAAAATGCCCGGTACAGCAAACTGTTGGCATCTATCAACATCAGTTTTTTACTCATCGTCCCAACTCCTTCCTAGCAAATATTTTCACCAGACCAGCTTAAAATACCTGCCGGTACACAAAAAAACCGGGCACAGCCAAAAGATGCTGTTCCCGGGCTCTAACGGGAATCATCATCCTGCTTTGTCTTTAACACCGCTGCCCGCCGCACCACATCCTTGCCGTAACGAGCAGAGAGTTGATCCATGGTTTCGGCGATTATCTGCTCCCGGCCGTCATCCGGCTCGGCAAAGAGGGTCAGCTGCTGGCTGCCGCCATGCCGGTTCAGGTTACTGGCCCCCACACCCAACAGGCGTAGACCGCGACCTCCGGTCGCCGCCTTCTCCCACAGTTCCACAGCCCGGGTATAGATGGGCTTTGTCAGCGCGGCGGGAGCAGATAAACTGCCCTGCCGAGTAATGGTCTTGAAATTGCCGAAGCGCAACTTCACGGTTACGGTTCCCGCTGTCAGGCCCTTCTTGCGCAAACGCCTGGCCACATCCTCGGAGAGGTCCAATAAAGTGGCCCTGATTTCGTCCTCATCACGCACATCCTGGGCAAAGGTGGTCTCACGACTGACAGACTTTACCCCGTGGCTGGTGACAACCCGTCGCTCATCCAGTCCCCGGGCCAGATGCCAGAGGTGCTCTCCCAGCTTGCCAAAGGCCGCCGTCAAAAGCGACTTATCCAGGAGCGCCAGTTGGCCGATGGTATCAATTCCCATCTCCCGGAGCTTGTCGCCGGTGCGTTCTCCCACGCCCCAAAGTTTGCCCACAGGCAGTGGATGCAATATCTCCTCTACCTGATTGGAAGGGATGACAGTCAGCCCATCGGGCTTATCAAGGTCGGAAGCCAGTTTGGCAAGAAATTTGTTGGCTGCCACCCCCACCGAACAGGTAAGGCCGGTCTCCTCGGCCACCGCTTGGCGGATGGCCCGGGCAATTTCTTGCGGTGGACCAAAGAGGCGCTCACATCCCCGGACATCGAGGAACGCCTCATCTATGGAGATGGGCTCCACCAATGGTGTATAGCGCTGAAAAACCTGCATGATTTGCTGGGAAACCGCGGCGTACTTTTGCATATTTCCCCGCATGAACACGCCCTGGGGACAGAGGCGCCAGGCCTGAATCAGGGGCATTGCCGAATGGATTCCATACTTCCTGGCCTCATAGCTGGCGGTGGACACCACCGAACGCACGTCACGGCGGGGATCGCCGCCAATTATCACGGGCTTGCCCCGCAGCTCTGGGTTATCCCGCATCTCAACTGCTGCAAAAAAAGCGTCCATATCGACATGGATAATCGGCGTGTCCAAGCAAACCACCTCCCATGCCAATTATACCAAACATAGGTTCGTCAGGGAAGCTAGTTTTTTATGCCAGGGGCTGCCAATCGTCCCGATGCAGCACATGCAAAGCGTAGCGGGCCCGAGAGCCGCCGACATACAAATCGGCGCGACTGCAGACCCGGGAATCGGGCCGGACGCCAATCAACATCACGATATCGGCCTCTAAGCCCTTAAACGCGCGGACGGTGCTGAAACGCAAAGCGTTGGGATCGGGATCGCCCACATTCCGCAGCGGCCAGTCCCGGATTTTCTGGACATCGGCAAGACAGCTCTTTTCGCGGCGGTTGGGCGAGAGCACGGTAATACGCCGGGGTTGAATCCCCTTGGAGACCAAGCGCCCGATTTCCTGGGCCAGCACCCTTCGCTGCTCCTCATCATCCCGCCAAGAATGGAAATGAATTTCGCCTGAATCCCGGAGTCCCATACGCAGACGAGCGCCGCTCAGGGGTTCAATCCAGTTCTGGCAAATGGATACTGTGTTGCGCAAATTTGTTGTAAGTCGGAATCGGGAGGCAGGAAGGCGTTCCAGCCCCGCCGGGTCAACTTCGAAAATGTTCTGGCTGCCATCGGCAAAGATGTAAAATTCCCCATCCTCCCGGAGCATTGCCTCGAGACAGGCAATCCAATGGGGATGGAAGTCCTGGCCTTCGTCCACAACCAGGGAATCAAACTTTTGTTGCGCAGGCGCAGAACTGAAATAGTCAAAACCGGCGTTGGGCAGCTCTTGCTCAAAATAATCATTACTGCGGGCAATATCGGCCGGCTTTCGCAGCCCGGTTACCTGCTCCAGCAGGCCATGAAAATGAAGCGCCGTCAGATTCGGAGAATCGGCCGGAAACTGCCGCGCCAGATTTTTGTTATAACAGGTCAGCAGCACTTTTTTGCCGGACTCGGCCAGCCGGCGGGCCTTTTCCACAGCCAGCATCGTCTTGCCGGTTCCGGCCGCGCCGTAAAAGATCATCCGCTTGTTCAGCTCGGTCTCCTCTAAAATTCGCTGCTGCTCATCGGTAAAATGAACAGCCAATCGGTCGGCAAAAGCCCGGATCTGATCCTCTAAGGTGTTATACACCCGAAAGCTGCGGTTCAGAACTCTGTCCACCAGCTGCCGGGCAGCCGCTGAATCTCGGCGCTCCCCAATGGTATTAAAGATCTCGGCGATTCGCACCGGAAAATTGTCCACATCCCGGTGCAAAAGCAGATTATGCTCCCGGATATAACCCGGCAGCTCACCGCTAACCCGACTGCAGTCGGGGAAACAAAGCACAAAATTAAACTTCAAGGGAAAGTATTGCGACGTCTGTGCCTGGTAACTCTTGGCCACAGCGTACATGGCGTTTCGGGCCTGCTGCACCGGATCCTTTTCCAGCTGACGGTAAACTCCGCCCCGGAATGCATGCCAGGCGCCGTTGAAATAACCCATTTCCCCTTTTTTGATTTCTACCACCAAAAATCCCAGGTAGGGGTGGACAATGATTAAATCTGCCTCCCAAACCACTGCGGCAGTAATCTGATTGGTGAACTTATACGAGTAAAACACCGTGTACTCAGAGGGCAGCTCCCGGGCCGCCATATACACCCGACGTTCACCCTCATTTTCAATCTGGGCCGGGTCCAGTTCTGGAATGAGCTGGGCCAAAAGCAATCACCTCCACCCAAGTATTCAGCAAGCAGTCTGAAAATTCCTGCCTCTATTCAGCCAACATTCCCCGAACGACAGAAACCGGTGTTTGGAAGTACTCAGCGATATCCTCTAAGCTCTTTCCCTGGCCCCGTAACCGCTGGGCAGTAACACTAAGCAATTCCGCCACTTCAAGGCAATGTCCGTCCGGATCAAGACAGCGGAATGCCCTCTGCTCCCAGGGATGGGTGATAATTGGATGTACAATTTCCACTCCGGCAGCCTGCAAACGTTCATAATCCGCCTCAATATCGGGGCTGTGAAACTCGATTTCGGCGCCGCCCCGGTTTGCAATCAATGCGTCTTCAGGTGACTGCCGGACGCTTTCTGCCGCTTCAGCTTCCGTCCACAGAGCGAGCCCGGACTTAAACCCGACCAGATAACCGAAGTCAATTTCAACTTCCTGGTCAAACAGCCGAGTATAAAACTCCCGGGAACGGTTTATGTCCTTGACAAAAAGAATCGTATACGCATACTTCATTGTTGGTTCTCATCCTTTCCTGACCAAATATATTCATAGCCAATACAGAGCCGGGGCTTAAGGGTATCATCGTCCTCAATCACAGTGTATTTAGACTGGATGCGCTCAAAATCCTCAGGTGCGCAAGAGCCGCGCATCCGCCAACAGGCAAATCCGTCGGCTTTGAACATTTCCTTTTGTTCCGGAGTTGGAAGCAGGGAAAGTTGCATGTGTCGGTCAATTTCCTTCATTCCCACCCGCTGATACCACTCTTGGGAGCGGGGCTCCTGACTGTACCAGATACTGCGCCTTACACCAAACTCTGAGAGCATCTCGCGATGGGCGGCGGTAAACAACTGCCAGCCCACGCCCCGACCCCGCCAGTCCCTGTGGACGCCAAACTCCCAAACAAAGCCGCAGTCCCGCTCCGGCTTCATGATCTCCGAGTCCACTTCGATGCTGATAAAACCAATGATTCGGCCATCTGCCTCCGCCACCAAATCCACCACTTTGCCGCTGGCATACTCCGGCTTTTTGTGGAGGACAATCCACCAGGCGCTGGAATCCACCATTACACTGGCGTGGACATCCAGCCAGTTCAGTTCATCGGATTTGTGGTACTGCCTGATATTTACCATATAACCGCCCCTAACTCGTTACCAGCTGCCGCTGTTTATTGAAATACTGACGATAGGCCAGCAAATTGACGATTGCCACCGTCAAAAACGGACTGCCCAAAAGCATGTACATAATCACAATCTGGAATTTTACTGCCGCCAGCGGTTCGGCGCCGGCCAGGATCATCCCGCTCATCCCCCCGGGCAAACTGACGATACCCACCACCTTGGCCCGGTCCACAACCGGCACCATGGCAGTCTCCACGGATTTTTGCAATGCGCTCCTGGCCGCCTGCAGGGGTGTGGCCCCAAGGGACAGTGCGGCTTCAACCCGGTTGCGATTGCCTTTTATTTCGTCATCGAGGCGCATCAGCGCCAGGGACGCAGCGTTCATAACATTGCCGATTACCATTCCGGAAACAGGGATGATGAACTGCCCCTCGAAGGGAATAATCCCAAATCCTGAAAGAATTAGGATTGTCACAAAGGTAGTCGCATAAATAGCGATACTACTGATCAGATAGGAATTGCGCACTTTCTCGCCCCGCTTGCCCGAGTTATAGGCAGCGACCCCTGCCATGATTGCCATGGTCAGCACTATCCAGAGCGGCGATTGCAGCTCAAAAACAAAAGTGAGAATATAACCTATGGCCAGAAGCTGCACGAAGGCCCTGACGGAAGAAATCATTATGTCTTTGCCCATACCTACTTTAAAATAACCAGAGAAATAGAGGGCAATCGCTACAAACACCAAAGACAACAATACTTGCCACGTACTGATATCACGCATTTTCGGTCTCTCCCTTCCCGTTCATGACCCGGTCCAGCAACTCCCGGTTGGCAAAAAACTCTTCCCGTGTGCCGCTAAACACAATCTTGCCCGCTTCCAAAATCGCGCAGCGGCTGGCGATACGTTCAATCTGGTTCAGGTTATGACTGACCAGTAAGATTGTCTTGCCATGCAGGCGGTTTAACTGGACTATCAAGTTCTCGATAAGTCTGGCCGCAGCAGGATCCAATGCGGAAGTGGGCTCATCCATGAGAATAATCTCCGGCGCCAACGCCAAAGTGCGGCCGAGATTAACTCGCTGCTTCTGTCCGCCAGAGAGATTTTCCACCGATTTATGCAGCATATCTTCGGGCAGGCCCACCATCTTTAACAGTTCCAGGGCTCTGGTTTCCTCTTCAACTCGTTTTAACCCCCGGAGCCGCAGACCATAGAGCAAGTTATCAATCACTGTTCCAGGAAAGAGCGAGGATTCCTGAAACACAAAGCCAACTTTATCCCGCAGCTCGCCAATATCCCAGGAATAGAGTGAACGACCTTCTAAAAGAATTTCACCACAACTGCTGTCGTCCAGACGGTTGACCAAGCGTAACATACTGCTCTTACCTGCCCCCGATGGGCCGGCGACAGCAAAAATATCGCCTTGGTTTATCGTAACTGTGATATTCTCGAGGATCTGAACCGAATTTCCTTGTTCATCTTTTTTGTCCATACAGGCATTTTTAAAACTTAAAAGTTCCATCTTTGGCCTCCTGTCCTTAGTGCTACTATATAATGATATCTTATCTTCGCTAAACAAGCGAAAAATCCTGTATGAGAAATCGTTAAACATCCCGATAGAACTTTAAGAAATTTTTGGGCCGGATAGCTCTTTTATCAAGCGGGAAATTTAAAGCTAGAGAAAAAAACAGAAGTGGGATGATTGGACAATGATTTCCCGCAAGTTAGCTGCTTTAGCGAAGCGCTGCAACCTGCCTTTTCAAGGGGATAAAGATATAACCGTCCGCGATATAACCAACAACTCCCGGGAGGTCAAGCCCGGCAGCCTTTTTATTGCCATTTGCGGATACAGCGATGACGGCCACGAATATATCAACGATGCTGCCCGGCGGGGCGCCTGTGCCGTCGTTGTACAAAAACCGTGCCCTGACTTAGCAATACCCCAGATTCTCGTTTCCGACAGTCGCAAGGCCCAGGCGAATCTGGCCTGCGAATTTTTTGACAACCCCTCAAAGGAATTGACCATGGTCGGTATTACCGGCACCAATGGCAAAACCACCAGCACTTTTTTGGTCGATTCAATCTTACGGACTGCCGGAATCCGCACAGGCATTATCGGAACTCTATATAATAAAATTAACGGCGAAATTCTCCCCACCAGTCATACAACACCTGATGCAATTGCCTGTCAACGCTTGCTCCGGCAAATGGTGAATGCCGGTGTCACCCATGTTGTCATGGAAGTTTCTTCCCATGCCCTGGTGATGAAGCGGGTGGACGGCGTGGAGTTCGCTGTCGGGGCGATTACAAATATCAGCCCGGATCATCTTGATTTGCATACCGACATGGATGACTATATACGTTCTAAACAGCTGTTGTTTGAGATGCTTCCCCCCAGCGCCTGGGCTGTATACAACCTTGATGACATGCAGGCAACCCGTGTAGCGCTACGCACAAAGGCGCAACTCTTTAGTTATAGCAGCAACCAACAGGCGGCGGCCGGCCTGCGCCTCACCCGCCAGCATGGCCTTAACCCCGCCAGCGCCACTTTTGCCGGCGAGGACATTATCATCAGCACAAAAATCCAAATTCCCGGCCAACACAATTTGCAAAATTGTCTGTTGGCTGCAGGCGCCTGTCTCTGTCTTGGCGTTGACCAACCGGCGATCGAAACCGGGATCAGCCAGTTCAAAGGTATCTTCAGACGCTATGAAACAATTTATGACAAAGACTTCCGGGTCATTGATGACGCCACCCATAATCCCGGCAATATGGACGCGGTGTTTAGCACCCTCTCCCAAGAGAGCCCGGAGGGCTTGATAGTAGTTTATGCAATTCGCGGCAATCGCGGCAAGGAGATAAACTCTGAAATCGCAGCCACCCTGCGCCGCTGGGTAACGCGGCTCAAGCCCCGTAAAGTAATCATCACAGCATGCACAGATACAGCCAGTCCGCTGGACCAGGTCCAGCCGGAGGAAGAGGAAGTCTTTCAAAAAAAACTGGCACGGCTGGATGAACAGGTTGTTTACTCATACAAACTTAGGGATGCCGTGGAACTGGCAGTGAACTTGGTCCGCTCAAATGAGACAATTTTACTGCTGGGCGCCCACCCTATGGACAATGTCGCCCAATTATTCAGCAACATTATTGGGGAAGATGTGAATACTTTGCCCCGGCCGCCCCAATTCGGCAGCGCAAAAACCCATTGACTTATTTCCCCGCTTCCCATATAATGTAACCAAACATACCCCCTCAGGGTATGAAAGCATTCTAAGGTGGTGAATCTCTGTGATTGAAGTAACTCCCAAGGCAATTGCTGAGTTAAAGAAAGAGCTGCCTGCGGACCAAGCCTATGTCCGCTTATACGTTGCAGCCGGCTGAGGTGGTCCCCAGTATAAACTGGCTCTGGAAGAGTCAGCTCAGGAAAGTGATACTGTGTTTGATGTCGAAGGTATCAATTTTGTTGTCAGCGAGAAGCAGCAACATTATTTTGAAGATGTCAAACTAGATTTCACCGAAAACTTCTTTGGCAGTCCACAATTCCGGTTTTTGCGCATGTAGCACATAAACACTCCCCAGCAATATTTTGAGCTGGGGAGTGTTTTTTATTGTTTACGGGCCGTAAGCTCCCGAAATTCAGCATCTAGTTCCTGGTACCTGGGATCATCGGAGCTGAGGCCGGAGAGCTCACCCAGCACCCGGGCCAGTCGGGTCTCAAGCAGCAGTTTATCCTCCACCGCCGGTGCACTTTTCTGGCCATCTTCGCTAACACCGGCCTCAGAGCGAAAAATCCCCTGTTCCGCGAAGACCAGTAATTTATCGCAGATCTTTTCCAACAGGTAGCGATCATGGGTGACCAAAATAATCGTGCCGGTAAACTCCTCCAGGGTTTGCTCCAATTGCTCGCGGCTAGGCAGGTCGAGATGATTAGTGGGTTCATCGAGAATCAAGAGCTCAATCTCCTCCAAGATCAACCGCGCCAATTTAATCCGGGTCCTTTCTCCCAAGCTCAGGGAGCCAATCGACTTTTCCAACATTGGGGTGGTAAAGCCCATATTCGCCAGCATCGTGCGGACCTGGGCGCCTCCCTGGCCCCGGGCATCGAGATAATCCAGCGCGCAGATATCAGTCGCTAAATCAGTGACCTCCTGGCTCAGATAGCCTATTCGGACACTGGGACTCACCCAGAGCTCGCCATCTGTCAGCGCTTCATTGCCCATAATCATCCGGAGCAGCGTCGTCTTTCCACAGCCATTGGGACCCCGCAAGCCAATCCGGTCGCCCCGTTGAATAAAGAAATCTGCATCCTTAAACAATACGCGACCAGCATAGAACTTGCCCAGCTTTTCCACTTCGATAATCCGGCGTCCCCGTTTGCCGGCGGCATCAAACTCAAAATTCACTCGCGCCTCTTCCCGGGGTCGTTCTACCCCTTCGGTGCGCATCTTTTCCAGCATCTTCAGTCGCGATTTTACCTGCTGATCTTTCTTTTTTGCCTTCACCCGATCAGCTTCCTTGACGCCCATGCGCATATCCGACGTTTTGCCGGCGTCCCGGTGGGCTTTAGCGGACCAGTTTTTCAAACGGGCAATATCTTCCTCCAGGCGGCGCTCCCGCTTTTCCTGGCTTTCATACTGATGGAGCTGACTCTGGTAACGGCGTTCTTTCTCATCCCGATAGGCGCTATAGTTACCGGCATATGAAACCGCCTCTCCCGCTTCCAGTTCGATAATCCTCGTCACCGTCTGGTCAAGAAACCAGCGGTCATGGGAGATCACCAGGACTGTTCCCGCAAAGTTGCTCATCTGTTGGACCAAATACTCAACGCCCTGGAAGTCCATATGATTAGTGGGTTCATCGAGAATCAACATGTCGGGGCGCAAGCTCCAAATTTCAGCCAGCGCCAACTTTGTGCGTTCGCCACCGCTAAGATGTCCAAAGCGCTTGTCTTCCCATTCCCGAACCGACTTCAGCCCCAGCTGCCCCACTGTCTCCATAAGTGTGCCCGCCTGACCTTTGTCCAGCATTGCCTGGTAACTGTGTTCGCTGTACGCGGTGGCCTGGCGCAGGTAACCAATCCGCAATGCAGACTTGTAGCGAATGACCCTGCCGCCGTCTGGCTCCATATTGCCATGGAGAAGATTGGCCAAAGTAGTTTTGCCAGCGCCGTTTGCCCCACCAAACCGATGCGCTCCCCCGGGTTTATATCCAAATTTGCATCCTTTAAAACTGTTAGCTCTCCGAAGCTCTTTTTCAGCTTGCGGACACTGAGCAAAGTCATAATATCACCTCGTTAGTAAATAACATAATTTGTAGAAGTCTCTGCCCCGCATCCGGCGCAAGAAAAAAAGGCCGTACCGAAATACAGCCTTCTTTCCCCTAAAAAGGGTACAGAAAAGCCGCGCACAGGCACGGCTTTATATGCAAAAGGTGAAATTGCCGGTGTTCTCAGCGGGAACAGTAAAATAAACATGGCTATGCATGTCAGAGCAGTGTTCCCCGGTATAAAATTACCGTTAAAAAGCTAAGAACTTAATGAACATCAGCAGCAGTTCTCCTTTCGATTTCTAAGCCAATTATACCACCGGGCAAGGAAATGGTAAAGCCGGTCAGTCTTTGTTAGCAAACTGTAATTCCGGTTGACAAATACAAATCAAACTGCCATACTGTAATTAGTAATAATTCCTGATAGGCGAAAGGAGCAGAACAATGACAATTCAAATTGGCGAAGCTGTAAAGGCCTTCACCCTTAAAGACCAAAATGATAAAGAATTCAACCTCACCGAGCATAAGGGCAAAAAGGTATTGCTATCCTTTCATCCCCTGGCCTGGACCCCGGTCTGTGCCAAGCAGATGCTGGCCCTGGAAAAACATAGCGATACTTTTAATGAACTGAACACAATCGCAGTTGGCATTAGTGTTGACCCGGTCCCCACTAAATCTGCCTGGGCCAAAGACCTCGGAATTGAGCGGACTCAGCTGCCCAGCGACTTCTGGCCCCATGGGCAACTGGCCCGTGAGTTGGGAATTTTCCGGGATAAAGAAGGGTTCTCCCAGAGAGCGAATGTGATTCTTGATGAAAATCATCGGGTCGCCTGGGTCAAAACCTATCCACTGCGGGAAGTCCCGGATATCGAGGAAGTACTTGCAGCCCTAAAAGCTATCTAAATATTAAAGCAGTGTGGACGTGAATCCACACTGCTTATTGTTTTACTGAACAAACTGGTTGAAGACCGCTTCAATTCCCTCAGCGTCAGGATAAATTGCGTAAAGGATGAAGTTCCCGGCTTCAGCGAAAATAATGTTTTCTACTTTTTCAGCCTGATCCGCCAGATAGTCCTGCCACATTTCCAGTTGAGCCGCATGCTCCGCTTCCAGCACTTCCCGGACAGCATCCAGTTCACCTTCAGCCGCTTCGATGACGATAATTTGGTCCGAGTTCAGCATCATGCTGGCACGAATCTGGAAACCTGCTACAATCAAATCCCGATCCAGCTGGGGCAGGACAAAATCAATTTCCTCATCATTGGTAAGGTCACCAATAACATAGCCAGGTAACTCTTCGATTTCAAACTCTTCCTCACCATAGCCTATTTCCTCGAGGTCTTCGATAATCCGAGCTTTCACTGCCTCAATGATCTCGTCAACAGAAGCATCCACAGAAGGATTGCCTGCAGGCGGATTATCGGGCGCCTCCGGGCTGCCACCGCAGCCAACCAACAAAATACCGGTCAACATAATTGCGAGAACAGGGAATATTTTTTTCATCTAAAACTCCTCCTTTGCTCTATTCAACTATTTAGATGTTTTAAAGGAAAAAAAGGTTCGCAGTGTCGAGATAATTTTTACCGGAACCTCACCAATTGGTTATCCCGGGAGAAAGCTGAGATATTGTACAGGAACAGGGCCTGATCAAATTGTTCCTCTTCCAGATAGGCCGCCAGCGGTCGATCAAAAAACCTGAGGTCGATAACGTGTATCTCCTCATAATGGGCGGTAAGGTAGGGAATCAGCACATGGGCGTACGAGTCTTTGAACATCAACAGCTTTTTCCCATTGCCTACATCACTGGTGATGATTGTCTGGGGATGGTTACCGTCCAGAAACAGCGAATATTGGTCCCGAGTGTCCAGGTGATGGGTAAAAAACAGCTTATTGTAACGTCCCTCTCGATCGTTAAACCAGACATCGACTGAAATAGGATTTAGGGGCCGCAAGATTTCAATAGTATCGCTCTCCAGCCAACGGTTGTTGGCCCGGGAAAAATAAGTTCCCCAAAACTCCGTGCTCACAATTTCAGCCGTGAAGTCCGACAGGGGCAAAGGCGTAAAACCCAGGGCCGGAGCCAACTTCGCATAGGCATAATATGCCCCGCGCATAGTCCAGTGGTGGTCGGTGCGGAAATATAGATATTCATCCCGATACTCCCTGAGGGCCCCGTGAACTGAGACAAACTCAATCGCCGGTTCAATTTCTGCCGCCACTTTTTCCTTCACTGCCAGCTGATCATAAACGGTTGCATACCGGGGCAGATATTCCGGATAAACGGCAATTGAATTTGGTGCCAGAAGCATGTGCACTGGCAACTCACCTGCCAGTTGGGCGAAGCGATTCAGCTGGCGGATATTAGTGTCCAGCGCCGCGCCCGGTTCCCGATAATGCTCAAACAAAAAACCATTTCTGCCGAAGTAGATACCGTTGTTTTCGGTCCGCAATAGCGCCCGCTCGATATCTGCCTTTGCCAGCACCCAGCGGTCGCGACCGGCAAACTCATCGGTGATATACTCTTCGAACTGGCGTGAAAACCGCCCCGATATAATATTATCGACACGTAGTTCCGGGCGCCGAGCCAGATAGCGATTCTCGCGCTCAGAAAAGGCCCGGTCGGGAGTGAGTAAATTGATTAACATCATCCCACCCAGAAAACTGACAAATAGAGTCACAATCAGCTTATCTGAAGTCTTGGGCATTGAGTTCACCACCTAGAAGCGAAAGTAAAGAAACGGATTGTACGTAGCATCCACCAGGTAGGCCGTGGACGCAATTAAAATCAAGAAATAAATTGCTGCCACCACCACAGCCTGCCCCAACTCCTTACGAGCCAGCCAACTCTCCAGGCGCTCCCAGAGCTTGTTGGGAAGGGGTGTTGAGCCCAGAACCAGCGCTGTCAACAGCAGCCCGTTGCTTAGTGCATAATACAAAAACCTGGTGTCCCAGAGAGCATTGCCAGAGAGCCCGAACATAACCTGCAAATACTCTAGACCGCCGGCAAAGTCCTCAAACACGAAGAGCACCCAGCCCAGGAATACTGCCAGCAACAGATAACCATGCTGGAAACCCCGGGGCAGTCGGGCCAGCAGGCGGGCAAAGAACAATTTCTCGATACTAATCAACGCACCGAAATACAAGCCCCAGAACATAAAATTCCAACTGGCGCCATGCCAGAGACCGGTGAGCAGCCAGACCACAAACAGATTGCGGAACAGTCCCAGCCTGCTGCTCCGGTTTCCCCCCAGGGGAATGTAAAGGTAATCCCGGAACCAGGCACCCAAAGATATATGCCAGCGTCGCCAAAATTCTGTAACTGAGCGGGAGATATACGGGTAATTAAAGTTCTCTAGAAACTTAAACCCAAACATATTGCCCAGGCCAATAGCCATATCGGAGTAACCGCTGAAATCAAAGTAGATCTGAAAACCGAACGCAACTATCCCCAACCAGGCAGTTAACACCGGCAGCTCTCCCGGCGCAATCTGCTGGATCTCACTCCAGAGCAAGCCGATGTTGTTGGCCAGAAGCACCTTCTTGCCCAGACCGACCACAAACCGCTTCACTCCCTGGGCGAAACGGTCGATACTCTCCCGACGGCCAGTCAGCTGAGCGGCGATATCCCGATAGCGAACAATCGGCCCGGCAATCAGCTGGGGAAACATAGAAATATAGGCCGCAAAGGCAATAAAGCTTCTTTGCACCGGGGCTTGCTTCCGGTAGACATCGATGGTATAGGACATTGTTTGGAAAGTATAAAAAGAAATGCCAATCGGTAGTGGCAGATCCAGACTTGCCAATTCAATACCTACAAGTAAGTTAAGATTGGCAACCAGGAAATCGGCATATTTAAAGAAGCCAAGCAAGCCGAGATTGACCAGAACTGAAGAGGCGACAACATACTTAGCCCTGTGCCGGAACCGGTCAATCAAAAGGCCATGGCTATAATCTACAATTGCCGAAAATATCATTAACACAATATACACTGGTTCCCCCCAGGCATAAAAAAACAAACTAAGCACAAACAGAATCAAATTTCGCCAGGGGCGGGGGGCCAGATAGTACAAGAACAAAGCTGCGGGCAAAAAATAAAACAAAAATAAAAGACTGCTAAAAACCAATTTAATCACATCCACTCGCTGCATCGATAAGAAAGCTAATAGTTAGATGTTCTGATTGCTGTTCCAGTTCACTCTCCAGTGATAAAAAAATACAGCCAATCTCTGGCCGTTGACTTTATGCCAGATAAATGTTACTGTGGGCACTGATTGCAAATTGAAAGGAGGACGGCAAATTGAAAAGGTTTGTTTTTTTAACATTGATTCTTGGTATGGTCTTATTTGCAGCCGCATGTTCCTCTGATCCAGGTCCGGTGGCAATCGTCAACGGTGAGGAAGTTTCCCGAGCCGATTTTGATTCTGAGTTCAACTATTCTCGCTATCAGTACGAACACCAAGGCATCGAACTGTCAGATGATGAGTTAACAGAGCTGAAAGAAGTCGTCTTGGAACAAGTGGTAAACACCGTCATTCTCCGTCAGAACGCTGTAGAAGCTGGGCTTGCTGTGGAAACCGAAGCAGTGGAACAGGAATTGGACGCCATTAAACAGAACTTCTCCAGCGAGGAAAACTTTAACCAAGCCCTGGAACAAGAAGGCTTTACTCTGGAAGAGTATATGCAGCTGCTTGAAGAGGACCTCTTGATTCAGCAACTGTATGAAGCAAAACTTGATCTGGAAAACATCGAAGTAAGCGAAGAAGAGCTTGAGGAAACCCTGGCGATTTATCAAGAACAGTATGGGGACGAAGTTGAGTTAGAAGAGCTGGAAGAGTTTGTGATTCAAATTCTTAAAGATGAAAAAGCAAATACCAAAATCAGCTTATTCATTGATGAACTACGTGCTGAAAGCGAAATCGAATATCTGCTGACATTTTAAGCAAAAAGGCATTTCCTACGCGGAATGCCTTTTTTGTTAGCCAGATTGATTGAAGTTTGGCCATTACAAGGTACTAAGAGCCCTTATTCCCTAAGTAATGATATCTTGTTACATGTAGGTGCATAAAAGTCCAAAGAGATGCTAACCTTTACAAGCAACTCTTTGGACTTTTTTTATCACATGACGACTTGCGAAGAAAAACACCGGTGGTGTTCACGCTTTTCCCGCACGAAGGTACCGCATAGCAACCATAGAAACACTTCAGGCAATAAATGAAACCTTTGGGGAGAAATCCAATGCTAAACTGATGGTAATACCTATGAGGAGGTGAAATAGTGAGCGACAAATCATCCACCGGGCTGGAAACAAACATCGCCAGCGCCCTTTGCTATGCTCTGGGATGGCTGACTGGATTGGTATTCTTTATTATTGAGAAGGATAACAAAGTCGTGCGCTTCCACGCTTTACAATCAATTATAACCTTCGGTTCTTTGCACCTCATTTTCGTAATTATTGGTCTCCTTACCAGCATTATTCTCAGTGCGGTCATTCGTTTTGGCGGTTACCATGCCTGGGGGTTCTTTAGCGGGGTTCTTGGCTTGTTGTCTTGGGCGATTGGCTTGGGAATCTTTATCTGCTGGGTAATTCTCATCTACAAAGCCTATAGTGGACAAAAAATCATGCTTCCAGTTGTCGGTAAGATTGCAGCAAAATATACAGACAAAACAGTCAGCATGTAACTGGCCGACTCGCCCAGCTAATATTATTGGAGGTGAAAAGATGGGTAAGCTCCCAAGGTTGCTGTTAATCTGCCTGCTTTGCCTGGGGTTAGTAGTTATTGCCGGCTGTGGCAGAGACGCTGATGAAAGTAACAACACTGAACCGCCGCCAGATAAAGAAGAGCCGCTCACCCCACCAGACCATACAGGTTCCGCTGAACCAACAGGTGGTGAACTCTTTGCTCCACAAGATCTGGAAGACCTTATCTCAAAACTCTCGGTCCTTAGTTATGTTTGGGAGGATGAGGCTCGTGTCTATGGTAATTTTAGATTGAGTGTCGAGGGCAGGGACTCCCACGGCGAGAAACTCTTATTTGATGTTTTTGCAGATAATCTGGAAGAGAAAGTAGATATGTGGGTAAATGACGGAATAATTGTTAAGGTTGAACCAGAAGATCAGCAGGAAAGACTGCTTAACACCAACGGCAGCGAAATATATGACACTTTTTGGTTTCCGATACTTCTTTTCAACACCCTTCACGAACAGCATAACAACGCCCCCAGCGAATTTGTTCAGGTTGAAGTCAGGGGAACTGAAACGCGCAATTTAGTGCACATGCGCCTCCCCGTCACCCACTACTTTATCAGCTTGAACAATCAAGTAAGTGGTGAAGAATGGACCCTAGAGTATTGGCTGGGGGAGTTTGACGGTTTCAACATGGCAGTGGAATGGTTTGTAGACACAGGCAATGAAACGTTCACACGATACGAAATTATAGAACTAAAACTGAGATAAGTAAGAACAGGTGTGACACGACCAAGCAAAAGACGGCTTCTGGCATCTATCAGTAGCCGTCTTTTATATTACGAGAAGTTAGGCAACAACCCCATTATCCATACATCAAGAGTTTACCGGATAACTTTGCGACCGACTAAGATTAGGCCTCCCACAAGAAGAACTCCCAAGAGAATCCACAACCATGTCAGGCCAGTTGCCTCGACGTCATCTACCATGGCGTAAACTGACAGATGGGTTGTCTCAAATTCCAAGTAAGTTTTGCCGTCAACTGTAACAGGACTGCTCGCAAACTCTGTCACGTTGCCATCGGCGTCGATGTAAACAATTCCGGGATTTTTCGCTTCGAACTCTTCAAGCAACGGCATTTGCACCTTGAATGACCCGATGATGTCTTCGTTAGGCACACCGAAATCTGCGGAGCTGCCATCGACATAATAGACAGTCTTGATGAGCTTGATGCTGAAGGCCTCTAGGACATCAATATTGATATCCTTTAATGCTTCTGTCGCCATAAAAAGGGGGGCATGGTCTACCTCCAGCCTGTTCACCACCAGCTCCACTTCAACCTTAATTACATCATCCTGCCCAAGCTCAGGCAACCGGATAGCGTTTTCCAACCCCAATACAAATATATCGCTGGTTGAATAACTGATACTAAAGGTCGAATTTGCAATGATGAACTCTGCAGGGATGAGGTCAATATGGTAATTGGGGTTTGCCAGAGTGCCTAGCTGAATGGTGTATACACCTGCATCTTCGCCCGCTTCCCGAGTCAACACTCCGGTAAGCTCGTCTCCGGCTACCAATTCTCCGTCGACAATTTGGTAGCTGAGCTCAGGGTCAGCGTCACCTGAGAATTTGCGCTGAGCATCGGCAGCAACTGTCAGCTCGCGGGGAATAATGCTGGCCCGGACCGTAGCAGTACTGATGCTGTAATTATCGGCATCCTGGCCGGTTAGGACTAGACCGCGCACCGTCACTTGCTTGTCCACTCCCGCCTGGCTATCGGCAAAGGACACGTCCACATCATCCGTAACCAAGGTTACGTCATCATCACCGACTATGCCCGAAAGCCGGCCGTAGCCTGCTACTTCCACTTCTTTAGAGCCATCATAGGTTCTTGCTTGCACTGAAAGCCCAGGCAGTGCCAATGCTTTCGGAGTGATGCGAGCAGCGACCTCTGGGGCATTGTCAAGGGATATAATGTATTTGTATGCATCATTGCCGATTAGCTGGACACCAGAGAGCGAAACGCTGTTATCTTCATTAGCACGCCGGTGGCTGAATTCTGCCTTTACAGTGCCTACGCTGAAATCTGCATGTGCTGCCAAGACACCCTCGAATTTGATCTCATTAACTTGAGCAACCACATCACCATTATAAACCTTCTCTTTAACACCGAAGTCATTTATTGTCAGGAGCTGTGGGTCGGTCTTAAACTCTATTTCTTCACCATAAGCCACATAGTCTTCATTGATAACGTAAGCACGTACGTAATGGGTGGTATTTGGTGTCAAATCTGTCAGTTCTGAGGTAAAAGATTCACCTTCCACCACTGGCCCCAACTCTGTCTTGGCGTCAGCCACTGTCGGCATGGGGGATGTGCTCCACACATGGCCGTGTTCGGTAGCTTCTGGCTCGCCGATGTTGACAATTACCCCGCTGCTAGCCGCGGTTGTAACCTCAACATGGGAAACTCCTTCTGTAATGATAGCAGGTATTTGCTTGGTGAATTCTTGCCAAGAGAGAAAAGGGTAGCCATTATTATCGTCGGGGTTGATGCCCCATATGTCTTCTGTTCCATTTACAGTCTCGCCAATGAAATCCCAACCGGCATCTCCATACGGGAAGAAGGAGGTGAGTTCCTCGGTGGTTCTGCCAACACCACCGGCGCTTTCTTCTTGACCGGAAGTTTCGGTATTCCAAAAGGAATTAGCTATTTTGGGTTGATCAATGCTCAAGCGCCGTATGCCTTGTCCGCCAGCGGAGCCCACCATGCCCCCGACAGAATTATCCCCGATTACTTTGCCAATGGCGTATGAATCAATGATGTTGCCGCTATTAAACCCTGTCAAGCCACCGATTACTTCGTGGCCGGCTACCTGGCCGTGGGCGTAGGATTCCATGATATTGCCAGTATTCTCGCCCACCAAACCACCGGCGCCATTTTCCCCTTGCACCTCACCATAGGCGACAGCTTGAGTTATGCTGCCCTGATTCTGCCCCACAAGACCACCGACAGTCTTGTCGCCCCGGACTGCACCGGTGGCAACCGATGCCATTACGCCAGAAAAAAAATCATAGCCGCCATTTCGACCGACGAGACCGCCAACAGCTTCTTTTCCATACACATCACCATGGGCAGCGGAAACAATTACAATGCCTTCATTATCCATGCGACCATTCTGACCAACCAGGCCGCCGATTACATTTTCACCATGTACTTCCACATCGGCAGTAGAAACTGCTATCATGCCATGATTCAGTCCCACCAGGCCACCTACTTGAGAATCGCCGCTCACTTTGCCACTGACCTCTGAGTTGATTATGGAACCTATATTCCAACCCACCAGGCCGCCGGTATCATCCCCGCCATGCACTATAGCCCAGGCCTCCGAGTCCTCTATGCTGCCGCTATTCGCATTCGCACCCACCAGACCGCCATTGTAGATTCCTTCACCATCCACTTCAACGCGGGCCACCGAGTTCTTTATACTGCCAGCATTCTGCCCCACCAGGCCACCGACGAGATAAGAACCTGCCACTTTGCCACTAACTTCTGAATTGCTGATTTTGCCGCGACTAAATCCTACCAACCCTCCAACAGTGCTGTCACCTTCTATATCGACATCCACCAGAGTAACATTAGTTATTTCAGCTTCCTGATTAACACTATCAAACAATCCGGCATTCGACCAACTGGTCTTGATAACTAAACCGCTTATTATGTAACCATCACCATCAAAACGGCCTGAAAAGCTAGAAATAGGATACCAGCCTTGACCGCCATTATAATAATCGCCACCTTCTGCAAAATCTTCTTCCTTAAACACTATATCCGCAACTTGTCTATAATGAGCGTCAGTGTCAAACCAGATATTGTAGAGATCATCTGCTGTCGCCACCAGGTAGGGACTCTCCTCAGTGCCCTCGCCCGCAAGTAAGCCTGTGCCTGCAGGTGCGGCTCCGGCTGGCAATATGGTCTGGACCGTAAATAGCATTGTAACAACTATAACCGCAGCAACGACTGAAATTAAACTTCTCTTTTTCATATTAAACCCCCTTGTGAATTAAGACTTCTGTCTACAACCACCCGTAATCACCAGCCATGTCCTCGAACGACAGGCTTGTCCCTAAACATATTATACATTGTCTTCTGGGTCCCAACCTAAAGATAACCTAAAGATTAGCTAAAGCTTACCTAAAGGGAGTGCAAGACTAATGCCTGCATCATTAACCGATGCAGGCATTAACTATTTAAGCATGGATATGTCTAACGGATAATTTTGCGGCCGACTAAGATTAGGCCTCCCACAAGAACAACTCCCAAGAGAATCCACAACCATGTCAGACCAGCTGCTTCGACGTCGCCTACCATGGCGTAGACTGACAGATGGTCGGTCTCAAATTCCAAGTAAGTTTTGCCGTCAACGGTAACAGGACTGCTCGCAAACTCTGTCACGTTGCCATCGGCGTCGATGTAAACAATTCCGGGATTTTTCGCTTCGAACTCTTCAAGCAACGGCATTTGCACCTTGAATGACCCGATGATGTCTTCGTTAGGCACACCGAAATCTGCGGAGCTGCCATCGACATAATAGACAGTCTTGATGAGCTTGATGTTGAAGGCCTCCAGGACATCAATATTGTTATCCTTTAATGCTTCTGTCGCCATAAAAAGGGTGTCGTGTTCTACCTCCAGCCTGTCCACCACCAACTCCACTTCAACCTTAATTACATCATCCTGCTCAAGCTCAGGCAACCGGATCGCGTTTTCCAACCCCAATACAAATATATCGCTGGTTGAATAACTGATACTGAAGGTCGAATTTGCAATGATGAACTCTGCTGGGATGAAGTCAATTTGGTAATTGGGGTTTGCCAGAGTGCCTAGCTGAATGGTGTATACACCTGGCTCTTCGCCCGCTTCCCGGGTCAACACTCCGGTAAGCTCGTCACCGGCTACCAAATCTCCATCGACAATTTGGTAGCTGAGTTCGGGATCAGCGTCACCTGAGAATTTGCGCTGGGCATCGGCAGCAACTGTCAGCTCACGGGGAAGAATGCTGGCCCGGACCGTAGCAGTACTGATGCTGTAATTATCGGCATCCTGGCCGGTAAGCGCCAGACCGCGCACCGTCACTTGCTTGTCCACTCCCGCCTGGCTAGTAGCAAAGGAAGCGTCTACATCATCAGTTACCAAGGTTACGTCATCATCACCGACTATGCCCGAGAGTTGGCCGTAGTCTGCTACTTCTGCCTCAGCAGTACCGTCATAGACCTTGTCATAAATAGTAAGTCCAGGCAGGGTCAGCTCTTTGGGAAGGATATTTCCTGTGGTTGCAAAATCCCCGATACTGTAATTACCTGCGTCTGCTCCGGCAAGAGCCAAGCCGGTTACAGAAACTTCTTTGTTGCTACCGGTATGCCTGTCGGCAAAATGAGCATTGGCTGCACTGGTATCTAAGGTAACCGTATCTCCAGCAACCACACCCGAGAGTTGACCGTAGTCCACTTGGGCTTCAGTGGTGCCATCGTAGTTTTTCTCTAGTCCTGTGATTCCAGGTAGATCCAAAGGTTTTGGCGTAATGTGGGCAGAGACCTCCGGGGCTCCTTCTAGAGACACATAATACTTGAATGCATCATTGCCCACCAGCTCGATACTTGTTATAGCAACGGTATTGTCTTCTCTGGCCCGCTGGTGGTTGAATTCTGCTGTGACGCTTCCAATGCTGAAATCTGCGTGCCCTACCAGGATACCGTCGAATTCAATTCCGCTGACCTGGGCGACCACATTACCATCATAAACCTTATCTTTAGCATTAAATCCACTTATTGTCAGACGCTGTCGTTCCGTCTTAAACTCGAGTTCTTCACCGTAAGCGGCGTAATCTTCATTGACAGCATAAGCGCGAATGTAGTAGGTGGTATTAGGAGTCAAGTCGGTCAGTTTTGAGGTATATGACTCACCCTCTACCACTTGTCCAAAGACTGTCTTGGAATCATCAATTGTCGGTTCTGGAGAAGTGCCCCACACATGGCCGTGTTCCGTTGATTCGGGCTCACCTATATTCACAATGACCCCGCTGCTAACTGCGGAGGTAACACCAACATCGGAAACCTCTTCTGTAATAACAACAGGTATTTGTTTGAACTGCAGCCAAGCAAGAAAGGGGTAGCTGTCAAAACCATCAGGGTTTATACCCCAAATTCCCTCTGTTCCATTTACTGTCTCCCCGATGAAATCCCAACCGGCATCTTTATAGAGAAAGTACGAAGTAAGTTCTTCGCTGGTTTTACCTACACCACCGGCGCTTTCCACCAGGCCTGATGTTTCGGTATTCCAGAAGGAGGCGGTTACTGTGGGTTGCTCAACAGACCGAATGCCTGGCATTTCATCTGAGCCCACCAAGCCCCCGATGTTTTTACCTCCGGTGTGTTCCCCAGGGGCAATTACGTTGGCGTATGTGTTAATGATGTCACCTTGATTAAGCCCAACCAAGCCGCCAACATAATCATCACCAGATACCAGGCCGTAGAAAAAGGAATCAGCGATACTGCCAAGGTTATAACCAGCCAAACCACCAATAAGCGCACTGCCATCCGTAACCCCGGGCCAGCCATCAGAGTCTTCGCTACCAGATGCCTCGCCGTAGGCGAATGAGCTTTCGATGCTACCTGCATTAAACCCGACAAAGCCGCCGATCAACATGTCCCCAGATATAAGTCCGATGGCGAAGGATTCGGTGATGCTGCCAGAATCTGTGTTGTAGCCAACTAAGCCACCGACAGTTTCTCTGCCATGTACATCACCTTGGGCCTCCGAGTTGGTAACGCTACTAAAATTCTGGCCCACCAAACCGCCGACATCACTGTCACCCAGTATATCACCGAAGGCACTTGAGGCGATGATGCTTCCGTGGCGACCCCACTCGCCATTACTGCCCACCAGGCCTCCAACAGCATTTATACCCTGTACGTCACCCCGAGCTTCCGAGCCGATTATGCTGCCATCACCGTTGTAATTACCGTTTTGACCTACTAAGCCACCAATATTCCTTTCACCGTCCACTTTGGCCAAGGCAGTAGAGTCCTCGATGGTCCCAGAATTCGAACCCGCCAAGCCACCTGTCTCATAACGGCCTGTAACGTTGCTATTTAAGACCTCTGAATTAATGATGGTCCCAGAATTCCAGCCCGCCAACCCGCCAGTATCCGAGTGACCATGCACCTTTCCCTCAGCCACCGAGTTCTCTATGTCGCCAGAATTCTCACCTACCAGACCGCCGACCCGCATATTATCTTCACAGGATACTATAGCATCAACAGCTGAGTGGATTATAATACCGGAATTCGATCCAACCAGACCGCCACTAAAGGGGCCACCTTGAATTTCTGCCTGGGCAGACGAATTTTCTATGATGCCAGAACTGGTGCCTACCAAACCACCGACATTCTGGATACCCTGCACTTTAACATTACTTGCTTCCGAATTCTCTATGTTACCAGTATTGTAGCCCACCAGACCGCCTACAAAGGGATAATTACTATCCACTTCAACATTACTGGCTTCCGAGCTCTCTATGGTGCCAGAATTCTCACCCACCAGACCGCCGACCCACATCCCGCCAGACACTTTGCCACTGATTGTTGAGTTGCTAATCTTGCCCTCGTTCCACCCTGCCAACCCACCGACATAGTTGCCGGCTTTTACCTCGACATCCAGCAAAGTAACATTAGAGATTTCAGCCTCTTCATCCAAAACCGCGAACAAGCCGACATATGACTCATTTCGGTTTAGAGTTAGATTTTCAATTCTTTTGCCGTTACCATCATAGGTGCCGGAAAATGATTCAATGGGCACCCATCCTTGACCTCCATTATGAAAAGCCCCATCCTCCTCGAAATCTGCATCTGTAAATAGTATATCTTGGGTCTGCCTAAAGTGTTTATCTGGATAGTCCCGAACATTATTAAGATCATCTTTTGACTCTACCAGATAAGGGTCGTCCTTAGTCCCCTCACCCTCAAATAGTCCAGTACCTGCAGGTGCGGCTCCGGCTGGCAATATGGTTTGGACCGTAAATAGCATTGTAACAACTATAACCGCAGCAACGACTGAAATAAAACCTCTCTTTTTCATATTAAACCCCCTTGTGAATTAAAAACTTTCTTCTACAACTCACCCGTAATCATTAAGCATAAGTTAGAACTATGTGTAATTGGGCTTGTCCTTATACATATTTTACACTTTCTACTGGGTCCCAACCTAAAGATAACCTAAAGATTAGCTAAAGCTTACCTAAAGACAGAGTCCTTTCTACGTTTGACCTGAGTCCGGAAGCTGGTAAACTGGAGTTAATTATAAGCGGGGTGATAAGATGAGTTCTCTGATTACAAAGATTGAGGTGCTGGCAATCAAGCTGCCACTGCGGGAGCCGTTTGTCATTGCGTATGAACACTGGCATGAAATGCCATCTATTCTGGTGCGGATTACAACCAACAACGGCCTGGAAGGCTGGGGCGAGGCCGTTCCCGACCCCAATGTCAGCAGTGAGACCCCGGCCAGTTGCGTTGCGATGCTCCGGGAAGACCTGGCGCCACAGCTAATCGGCGCTGACGCATTGAATCTGGCCGGAGTCCATCAGCGGATGGACTTCCTTCGGGGCGCACCGGCGGCGAAAGCGGCGGTGGATATCGCCTGCCATGACATCCTGGCCAAACACCATCAGCAGCCGCTCTACCGCCTGTTTGGCACAAGTAATACTGCCGAATTGCCGGCTGTAATCCCCATCGACAGCCCGGAAAACCAAGCCAAGACTGCCCGTGCCTGGCTGACACAGGGCTTTAGCCAGTTCAAAGTCAAACTGGGCGCCGACCCAAAGGAGGACAGCGCACGAATCACCGCCGTCCGTGCTGCCCTGGGGCCCGATGCTCACCTGCGGGTGGATGCCAATCAGGGTTGGTCCCGTTCCGACGCCCAAAGGGTTCTGCCAGCGCTGATTGCCGCTAATGTCGAGGTCCTGGAGCAACCACTGCCCTGGTGGGATTTGGAGGGTCTTGCTGAACTACGGGAGAGTATCCCAATCATGGCAGATGAAGCGGTTCTGGACAGCCATGACCTGGAGCGGGCGCTTAGACTTGAAGCCATGGACTGGTTAAACATCAAGCTGATGAAATGCGGCGGTCTTTACCCGGCCAAGGCGTTAGCGGAACAGGCGCAAGCTGCAGGCGTCCGGGTGCTTCTGGGCTCGATGCTAGAGTCAGCAATCGGCTCGCTGGCCGGCGCCCACTTTGCCGCCGCCATGCCTGGCGTTCAGGCCAATGAAATGGTTGGGCCCCAGATGTTCAGCCGGGACTGTGGCCCCTTCCCTGCCCAGGGCAAGCTAATTGGGTTGTCGGCAAAATCAGGTCTGGGATTTGAGCCGGATATGGAAACAATCTCTGAACTGACAACAAGTCAGGTAACAATTCGCTAGACCTGTGGAGAAATGTTGACCCCAGATAAATGGATATTCTTTAGTCTAAGAATCAACTAGCTTCAGTGTCTACAAGAATCAGACTAACGCCGTGACTGGCAAGATAAACCAGTGTATAATAAAGCCAATATACTTACTTAAGGAGGCGATATTATCGTACCTGTTCTCGGATTTGTCTGGTTGGGTGTGGCGCTGATTGCCGGCAAGTTGGTGCGCATGGCTGTGCCAGTACTGCGGCATTGGTTCATCCCCAGTTCGATTATCGGTGGAATTATTGCCTTGCTCGTCGGGCCAGAGGTCTTGGGTCGGATCGTCCCTGCCCTGGATGGTGGTCTGATTGGCAGAGATGTCATCGCTTTTTTGCAAACGTTACCCGGCTTCCTAATCAATATTGTCTTTGCCTCCCTGTTCATCGGCAAAACCATCCCCGGTGTCAAGGAAGTCTGGCGCCGGGCGGGCCCCCAGGTGGCTTTTGGCCAGACTATAGGCTGGGGCCAATATGTGGTGGGTATTGGCCTCACTCTGCTGGTGCTCGCGCCTGTATTTGATGTTGAACCGATGTTTGGCGCCCTGATTGAGATCGGCTTCGAGGGCGGTCACGGGACAGCTGCCGGTCTTGGCGCAACGTTTGCCGAAATCGGTTGGGAACAGGGGCAGGACCTCGCCTTGGCCATGGCCACAGTCGGTATTGTCATGGGGGTTGTGCTCGGCATGATTCTCGTCAATTGGGGCATTGCCCGCGGCCACACCAAGTTTGTCCGCAGCCAGCAAAAAGCAGATGAGAGTGTCAAAGAAGCAGAGGAAGAGGATGACTGCGCAATTATCCGCGACACGCCTCGCCCAAAGCAAAAAGGACTTGAGTCTGTTGAGCCTCTTGCCTTCCATCTCGCCTACATAGCGGTGGCAATCGGTATCGGCTATCTGTTGCTCCAGGGCATGATTCTACTGGAAAACACACTGCTTATTCCCCTGGGAGCGCCGGTACTATTGGGACACATCCCCCTCTTCCCCCTGGCCATGATTGGCGGGGTTATCGTCCAGAAACTGCACCGGCATTACTTCTCTTTCCTGGCTCTAAGCCGGGAAATGATGCTCAGCATACAAGGGGCAGCCCTGGACCTCCTAATCCTATCTGCCCTGGGAACCCTGACCATCAGCGCTTTGGCCGATAACTGGGCCCCATTACTCCTACTAATCATCGCCGGACTCGCTTGGAATATCGGCGCCTTCCTGTTCCTGGCCCGCCGCATGCTACCTGACTATTGGTTTGAACGGGCGATTGGCGACTTTGGACAGTCCCAGGGGGTAACAGCCACCGGACTGCTTCTGATGCGCATAGTTGACCCCGAGACCAAATCCCCGGCTTTTGAGGCCTTTGGTTACAAGCAGCTACTATTTGAACCCTTTGTCGGCGGCGGCTTCTTTACCGCCATGTCCGTTCCGCTGATTTTCAACTTTGGTGGTCTCACCGTCTTGCTGATTACCGGCGCGTTGATGGTTATCTGGTTACTGGTTGGCCTCTTTTACTTCGGAAAAGGGAAATAAGTGTTAAGCCGCTCCCTCTCGGAGCGGCTTTTTAGACATAAAAACTGCCTCCTTTGCTGGAGGCAGTTTATTAGCTTACAAGCACGTCTATGGCGCCGGGTAGAATTCCATATTCTATTTGCTCTACCTGTTCGGGGAAGAGTTCGCCGTCGGAATGGGCCGGCGATGGGGAGTTTAAATGGATATTAATCTTTGTTGTGTGGATTTCCTGAATCCCCTGGGCATGGACAAACTTCCCGGCCGGGGTCATTGCCTTGGGCAATAAGGCCAGCAATCCCAGAGACGAGTTTTTAAACGCCAAAACAGCGGTCAACTTGCCGTCAGCCGGGTCGGCATGGGGGGCCATGAAAAACAAGCCGCCGGTCCGAGGGGCATTGCCCACCGACAGCAATGTCAGGGGGCCCTCATAACTGCCCTCATCCCACTCCACCCGGGCCTCCCACTTCGGGTTCTGGATAATCCCCTTAATTGCCGCCCAAAGGTAGCGGGGAATTCCCTTTAACCAGGTGATTTGCTGTTGAAGGACGGTTATATATGGCTCCAGCCCCAGAGCCGAGTTGTTGATAAAATAGCGCTCACCTGCTTTGCATACGTCCAATGTCCTGGTCTTACCGTCGGCTATGACTCGGGCAGCGGCCTCCAGATCCAAAGGCAGCCCCAGATTATACACCAAATCATTGGCGGTCCCCAGAGGCATAACACCAACAGTGCCAAGATTGGCTTCGCCCTTGGCCTTGGCAATCCCGTTGACAACCTCGCCAATCGTGCCATCGCCACCTGCGGCGATAATCGGGGAGAAACCGGCCTCTGCCGCCTCCCGGGCCAACTCTACAGCATGTCCGTGATAATCCGATACCGCCAAATCAAAATCCACGCCGGCCTTCTGCAAAGCTACTTCCGCTTGCGGCCAGCGCTTCTTTGCGTTCCAGCGATTAGAATATGGGTTCAGTATTACTTTTGCAGGCATAGGCGCCCTCCGTTCATTAAACTGGCACAAGGTTGTGCACAACCTCTATTCGACAAAACCAAGCTGCTTACCTGCAATCTGCATTACTCAGGAAAAGATAAGCCAAAAGGACGCAGTTTGGCACGAAATTCATCGGTCAACAGGCCGCCGGCAAAGGTTTGTCCAATTAACGAACTCCAATTGTGATTCCCCTCTACAATAACCGGTCCCGCTTCCGTAACAGCAATATCCCAGGCAACTGTCAATATTCCCGGTGTCATCCGGGCCGCCCTTTCAGTCAGGTCCAAAACCTGATCCCACATAGGGATCTTCTCACCTTTAAAGCGTAAGCCGGAATCAGGATGCACCGACAACCACTCGCCTCCAAACTCCGGACGAATAGCGCCATCCCCCATCACCCCGGTTTTAACATCAACTCCCACTGCCACACTGCCTGTATGCCAATTATCCGTACTCATGCCCCTGCGCCCCAGGCGAATGATGGCGAATAGGATATTGACATTGCTTTCGGCATCAAGAAACGTAACAACCCGGCAAGTGTTTAAAGAGTCGGCATTAAACCGGGCTATACTCTGATGATTTTGGAGTTTCGCCTCCAGCATGAATCCATGGTGATTAAATCCCAGGTCCTGAGTCATATGTTCAACAAGCTCATCAGCGCAATATCTGTTGTCTGCTCTGTCAATGAACTCTTTCCCCTTGACATCCAAAACCAATACACCCGTGCCCTGCCCGCCTCCCAGCGGCTTGATAACAAGACTCCTGGGCTGCTTTTCGTCCATCCATCGGCTGAGATCCGTGGAACTACGCAACGGCGTTCCCTGTCTGTCAGCCCCGTAATGGGGATGAAAAATCCCGTATAACTCTGAAACAGGAACTCCCCGACTGCCATAAAAAGAGTTGAAAAGCACTTTATTTCTCATTAGCGGCGCCCAGTTCTTGCTATTGAGGCGGGGCCGCAAAATCCAGGTTGCCTGATGATTTAACAGGTAACGCCGAACTTCTTTCAAGCCCACATTCTTTTTCCCAAACTTAAACAAGTAGTACTCCAGCGGCGACATTTTATACCTCAGTCCCCACCAAATTGTCTCCAAATACTGCCGACTAACAGGTTTATACCCTTCAGCGTTAACAGTCCGGATATTACCCAACACTCGCCTAATTGTGCGTAACATATTCATGCCCCCCTGTAAAATCTACAATAATTGTAGCTTCTAGGACGACTGTTTGCAAATAGTGCCTGCAACCCCGACTTTCGTTAGGTCAAAAATAGACCCATATCCTGTATAATTGCCTTAAAAGCTCTAATGGAGGTGTAATATGTTTCTAGAAACCTTAGGTGGCTCAATTTATTGCGAAGTCCACGGTCCGGAGAACCAGCCGGCACTTGTCCTCACCCACGGCGCCGGCCTAAATTGCCGCATGTTCGACAGCCAAATTGCCGCACTGAAGGATAAGTACCGGATAGTGGTTTGGGATATGCCCGGGCACGGCCGCTCCCACAAACTGGACGGTCCACTGCCGTTCACTGAGCAGTCGACCAATATCATCGCAATACTAGATGCGCTCAATATCAAGCAGGCGGTGTTGGGCGGCCAGTCGCTGGGGAGCTGGGTGAGTCAACACGCAGCTGTCCTTTACCCGGAGCGAATCCAGGCCATTATCAGTATTAGCGGCGTACCGCTTGAAAAAGGCACATCAAAACTTGAAGATTTTATGTTCAAGGTCATGAACAATACCTTCCTGGTGCTGCCGCAAAAGTCGGTTTTTCGCTGGGTTGCCCGGCAGAAGGCGACAACGCCGGCGGCCCAGACCTTTGCCGAACAGTCAATGAACGAGATTGGCGTCAAACAGTTCTATTACATTATGCAGGGCATGCTGGCGGCAGGCAGCACAAAAATCTCCGCACCCAGCCAGCCGCTCCTTTTAACCCATGGCGAACACGAGATGCCAAAATATGTAGCAAAGGCCAACGCCCGCTGGCATGCCTCAATTCCCGGCAGCAAGTATGTGGTTCTGCCAGGAGCAGGACACAACGGAAACCAGGACAATCCCCAAGCGTTCAACGAGGCGGTCCTCTCCTTCCTGGCGGAAATCGGCCTCTAAATCAGGAGAGTAAGTTTAACTCCCTCGCCCGGGCCACAGCCCGGGTTCTGCTTTTAACGCCTAATTTTCCGTATATGTTGCCGGTATGCCACTTTACAGTCCCCTCAGTCAAAAAGAGCTCCCTGGCAATATCCTGATTGGAAAATCCCTGGCCAATCAGAGTAAGCACCTCCAATTCCCGGGCGCTCAATTCCTCCACAAGGCTGCCTTGTTCTGCCTTACTGGAAAAATCCACATGGGCAAGAATATCTTGAATATACCCGGCAAGTACCGGACTTGCATTAGCATTAAGCCAGGAGAACACTTGGGCAAAACAAGATTCCAGCCCCTGTATTTCATCCAGAAAAACCTGGAAATATCCCTCACCCATGCCAATGGAGAGGGCTTGTTTGAGGTGATGCGCAGCAGCACGCATATTACCCGCCATCAATTCCAGTCGACAAAACGATAGCAATGCCTCTATCCGCAAACCAACACCCATTCTCCCGGTAGCAATCAACGCATTTAAGATTTTACCTGCCTCTTGATTTTTACTTTCCGCTACCAACACCCGTGCCAAGGTCAGGTATGCTGCTTCTTGTCCACCAGATATCGCCACCTGCTCCCGAACACCGATTTCTGCAAGCGTCTCCCGAGCCAGCTCCGGATTTCCCGCTGCCAATTGCAATCTGGCCTTCCAAACAGCTGCAGGCAAAGTCACAAAACCGGGCAGCCCTGACTGCTGGTGAATGATCTCAATCTGACCGACCGCAGCCAACGCCGTGCCCAACTTGCCCCGGGAAAACGAAACTGCAATCTGAAACAGATAATTGAAGCCCAGTGTCGGCTTCTCCAATTCACTAATCTCCAGACTATGTGCCACCATGCGTTCTGCAGCTTCCAAATTACCCTGCTCTCTGGTTAGCGCCCCTTGCAGGCCCCAGATTATTCCCGCTCGTGGAACTCCAGTCAACCCGTGTTCTGAGATATATTGCTGCAGCTGTTCAAGCAATATCTGCATCTGCTGCAACTTACCCCCGGCCCAGAGATTGTTGACTGCTTTAACTCCGGAAGTCAATACGACATAGGGATTGGAAATTTTCTTGCTCTCTCGATAGGCTGACATATAATCTATATGCGCTCCATCCCAATCATTGGCGAGGGTTTTTGCGTCCCCGGCATTTATTGCCGCCGAAATCCGCCAGAAAGGCTTATTCGAAGGCAACATTTTCAGGGCCCGCTCGGCCAGTTCATGAGCCCGGTCAAGCTCATTCTCAAATATAGAATAATAAGCCTGAACCACCGCTAACATACCGGCAAACTCATGTTGGTCTCCCCGATCGCTGCCGCTGTGGCCAACCGCAGACCGCAGGCATGCCCGGGCCTCTTCTTTACCTTCATCGATCAGATGAAATAGCGCCCTATAAATCAGTAAGCGTGGGCGGGCCTCCAGACAGTCGATTGGCAGTCGATCAAGCCAATTGGTTAACTGTCGCCTGCCCTGGGAGAACCACAAATCATCGATATGTTCCTGGAGAATTGACGCTGCCCGCTCTGGCGAGCCTGCAATTAAGGCATACCTGATTGCCTCTGACGGAGCTCCGGAATCCAAGAAGAAATCAATCGCCCGCTGATATAACTGGGCAACTTGCCGGTCATCGCAAGTCTTATGTAATTGCTGCCGGAGCAGGTCACCAAACAGGGCATGGTAACGAAACCAGGTTCGTTTACCGTCCATATGCACTAAAAACAGGTTTTCCTGCTCGATTCGTCTGAGCATGGCGGCGCTCTCATTGCCTCCGGTAACAGCTTTACACAGCGGGACATTTAACTGGCGCAACACAGAGGTTTTAAGCAGGAAATCCTTGAGCGAAGTCTCAAGGCGGGAAAAAACCTCTTCGTAAAGAAAGGCCATGGCGTGGTGTTTGCTACCCGCCAAATGCTCGATAAACTCTGCTTTCTCAGGGTTCTGAACCAGGGATAATGCTGCGAGCTGAAGACCCGCACCCCAGCCTTCAGTTTGATTATGCAGCACTTTCAGATTGTCAGCAGTCAAATGAAGCTTAAAAATTTGGGCCAATAGCTGTTCGGTCTCATCCAAAGTGAACTTTAGGGTAGCCTGGCGGGCCTCGACTAAATTGTTTCTGGCCCGCATCTTGGCCAGTGGCCAAGGCGGATCAGCACGGGTCACCAAAACCACATGTGCTGACGGCGGCAAATTCTCAATAAAATACCACATGGATTTGTGGATAGTTCCATTCGTTATCAAATGATAGTCGTCAATCACCAAATGGACAGGAGCTTTCAGCGACTTAATGTCGTTCAACAGGGGAATCAGCATACTCTCAAACTCCAGAAGTTTACCCAAAGAGCCGGCCTGCAAAAGTGCCAGCGTGGTTTTTCCCATACCCTTTTCTACAGCTTGCAGGGCGGTTACAACATAGGTCCAAAAATGCAGAAAATCATCGTCTCTTTCATCTACAGACAGCCAGGCGACAGCTTCTTTTCTTTCATATAGCCAGTCCTGAACCACAGTAGTTTTTCCAAACCCGGCAGGGGCAGAAACTAAAGTAAGCTGACGGCTGAATTGCCGGGAGACAATGAGATTGTCGCCTAGCAACTCTGTAATCCGTGGACGAGCAAACAACCCCGGCTTCTTCGGTGGCAGTGTTACTTTAATCTGCAACAAATTGTCCATCAGATTACCCCCTGACCAACTCATTTTGCTATTATAGATTTCGCCAGGATTAAGTGGCATCCTTCATATAATCAGAAATATAAGCGCTGCAGGATGGAAACCTGTTTATGTGGAATAACGCCAGTGAGGTGATAATATTGAAGCTGCTTAAGGCAATTCTCATATTGCCGGGCACAGTTGGTCTGCTGATTCCATTCAGCATACTAACTCTTACCGGTGGCGATTTTCGTCCGCATTCTCCGACTAACATTATGTTTTGGCTGGGCCTTGGTTTCTTGGTGGCCGGCATTTCGTTGGGCATCTGGACAGTGAGCCTCTTTAGTAAGCTGGGGAAAGGCACTCCCGCGCCCTGGGAACCGCCGCGCAAATTGGTTGTCGCTGGCCCCTACCGCCACGTCCGCAACCCCATGATTACCGGCATGATACTAATTCTCTCCGGTCAGGCAATAATTCTGGGCTCTGGAGCTCTTGCTATATGGGCTGCTGTATTCTTTATCGGCAATGCAATCTATTTTCCCCTGGCAGAAGAAAAGGGGCTAAAGGACCGGTTTGGCAGCGATTATGTGGAATACATGGACAACGTGCCCCGCTGGCTTCCACGGCTCCGCCCCTGGAAACAGAGTAAGTAATGCCTAATCCGGCATAGCCATTGAATCCTCTTCCGAGCTATCGGCTCAGCAGAAAATAGGGCAAGAAAATATCCGGGTCTGAAACCCCGGATATTTTTGTTGGTGGCCACGATGAGTCCGTAGCGCTATATGACTTGCCAGAAGTAAAATATCCAAGTCAACACAATCCCGGCGAAGGCAAAAAGAGTATAATGTAGCCTTCCAGCCAGTTTCCAATAAGATTTCTTCCAGGCAAGAACAGCAAAGATTACAATGGCAACTGCCAGCGCAACCATCACGTATGAAAGCGCTAAATCATAAAACTTAGCCCATGTTGAAGGTTGCGTAAAGGCAGCGACCGGCAAACCGTACACAGGGTCGATGTCACTCTCGGTAATAAACCCGACGACAAACGCAACGGCGCACAGGCCCTGGATAACTGCCAACCGTTTTGCCCACTTTGCATCTTTCGCATGTTCCTTGGATTGAGCAAGCTTCCGACGCAGCTTAAGCACACCGGCCTTAATACCCCAGTATAGTAGGCTGCCAATCATTATCAAAATGGAACCAAACAACATAATAAAGGTTATTCCAAATGTCTCATACCATTCAGCCCGCGAATAGCTCATCGGACCATCACTGATTAGCATAATTTTCCCCATGGGGTCTTTCGAGAATACAATTGTGCGGAAATCTCCACCATAGTCCTGTGCTCTGCCTTCTCTTAGATTATGATACACCCCCTGTTCTACTTCCACGAACCTATTTGTTTCTTCCAGGTGGGTAACCAACAAATAGCCCTCTTCATCGACACTTACATGAATTACGCCCATAAAAAGGCTTTGAAATTTATCTACATTGGTAAGGGCCCGCCGGTTTTGATGATATTCACCAACGAACTCCTGGGAACGTTCAGCCATATCTGCAGGCGCACCTGGAGCAGGCGCCTCTTCACCAGGAAAATACCTGTCCATAAACCCTTGAAATACTTCAAGATTTACGAGATAGCTTCCACCGCTATGAGAGATGAAAAATCCTACTTCTTCATCTGGAAGCAGATAGAGTCCTGTATCATAGAGCATAGTCCCACCGGGATATGGAATACATCGTGGCTGTTCACTGTGGCCTTTAAAAAACCATGGGCCATCCCGTCCAATCGGGGATGATGAGTAAATTGTTCGCTAAACATCTTGCTCACCGTTTGCTCCAGCAAAATGGTTTCGCCGTTTAACTGCCCTCCCTGAAGATAAGCCAGCATAAACCTGGCCATATCAGAAGCGCTGCTACTCATACTGCCAGAGGGCTCGGACATAAATTCAAATTTCCCCTCACGAAACTCCCCATCTACATACCGATAGGCTTTAGACATGTTCTCAGCCAAACCGGCAGGTAATGGCTGCTCAAATGTACTGTTTTTCATGCCCAAGGGGCTGTAAATAAACTCTTCAACATATTGGGAAAAAGGCACTCCTGATACAACCTCAACTATATACCCTGCTAATATAGTCCCATAATTTGAATAGGCGCTAACCTCGCCAGGAGGAAATAACCTTGCTGGCCTCTGCTCGCGAACATACTGAGCAAGAGGCATCAGGTCTTCCTCAGTAAGCGAAAACACACCCGTGAGTTTATCTTCAAATCCTGGCGTGTGGGACATAAGATGTCTCAAGGTTATTGGACCTACATCCTCTCTTTGCCTTCCATACTCCAGCTCGGAGGGAATCTCAAAGTCTAAGTACTGGTTAACATCCGTATCTAAGTCCAGCTTCCCTTGCTCTACCAACTGCATAACCGCTGTCCAGGTAAACAGCTTGGATGTAGACCCAATTCGAAACAGTGTTTTATCAGGGGCTACAGGCAATTCCTTTTCAATATCCGAAAAGCCGTAGCCCTTTGCTAATATTACTTCTCCTGACGCGACAACTGAGACAGTTAGATTCGGCACGTCAAACTCAGCCATCTGTTCAGCGATAACTGAATCCAAAAAGGCCTCCAGATCGGTGGCATCTAAGGGCGGCGCTGATGCTGACGCCGGGTTGAGGTTCATACCAAACATTAGTGTTAATAAACCAATTAAGGATAAGGTTAAGAACTTTTTCATATCTATCATTCCTCTCGGCAAGTTGTCTTTGGACAGTTTACCTAAGCGAAATATATTAAAAAACGCAATGCAGGACAATACTGCGCCAAATATGTTAGCAATGTGTAACGGGAGAGTCATTATAAGGACTTGTTGTCCTATAGGCCTAAAAAACCACCAGGACGATTTCAGGCAATAGAAATCCTCCCCCAGAAGCTTCTACACGTCAGCCTTCGGGGGAGGATTGTTGCAATTGCACATGTTATTTGGTTTACTCGGTTGGCTACCTGCTCAGAAAAGTATCTACTCCTTTTTCAGTCCCGAGGAGCTTATAACCCAGCAGCGCCGTGCCAACGGCAACGGCCAGCCATATCAAACCGTTCAGCAAGGGATTACCGGTAAACAGTACCATCTCAGAAACATTCTCCGTGGCCTCAGGATAGAACATACTGGCTACGGCGACACCGTTGTTCACAAAATGCATCAGCGCCGGCACCAGGATAGAGCCAGTTTTGAACAGCGCCAGGGTAAAGGCCAAGCCAAGGATAAAAGTCGGGGGCAGACGGATGAACTCAATGTGCATCAAAGAAAACATCAAACTGGTCAGGAATATTGCCGTCCCCGGCTTCACCCTCCCCTCCAGGGAAGAGAATACAAATCCCCGGAAGAACAGTTCCTCGCCGATGGCAGGTAACAGGGCCACAACCAGCAAGCTCACCCAGAGATTGCTGCCTCTCAAGGCATAGGTCAACTGCTCGGCAACTTCTTCGCCCTGGAGAAAGAAATGCAGCATTAGGTTGGCCAGAAGATTAACTGCGATAAACGCCCCCAGCCATAAAAGCAATGCGCCCAACACTTCCCTGAGGCGTGGCAGTTTCAGTTTGAATGTGTTTCTTAAATCTGCCTTCAAATAAAGTGCAGCGAGGATCGGCAGGGCTGCAATCAGCGCCTGGGTGGCGGCAATGCCGTAAAAGCCCAGTCTGATCATAAACAACGAACTGAGATAGAACATCGCCAACATGCCGAAAATATATAAAATCAACCCGTCACTGGGGCTAATCCTGGCCCCGGGAATAATATTGCTCCTTCTTTCCAGCAAGTTTAGGCCACTGCCAGCGCCGAAAAGAACGTCCTCAGAATTATAGATTTTTGCCAGGGCAATTACTGCGAGCACAGCATAGCCGATATTGCTGACGAGGACAATCGCCATATTGGCAAGATCGTAGTTGAGAATGAGCACATCTTTAATCAGCAAGAGAATATTCACCACAGGTATTGCCGCCGTTGCACTACTCAAGTTAAGGTCTGGAATCATTGTCACCATGGACGGCAACATGAAAATCAGCAGCACCGGCGTAATATAGTTATTGGCCTCTTTAAAGCTCTTGGCAAAGGATGTCACACAGAGAATCACGGCGCTGACAAACAGCGAAAACACAAGAATACATACAAAGGTAATAAGCAGAGGCAAAACCAGGGCGCTGACATTCAAGTCCATTGTAACACCAATCAGCCCGCTAACCAGAAATCCCCCCACCAGCGGAAGGGAAACGAAGTTTAGAACAGCTGAGGCTACTGCCACACTGGCCACAGCGAAGAATTTGCCGGCCATTAACTCTAGATTGCTCAGAGGCAGGGTGAGCAATGTTTCCAAGGTACCCCGCTCCTTTTCCCCCGAGGTCACATCAATAGCCGGATACACGGCGCCGGTAACTACCCCTACCACCAAAAAGAAGGGCAAGATTGAACCTAAAAACATCCCGGTCTTTTCTTCATCGGCGGCCGTATCTGCCATTCGATGGCCGATTGGCTCTAGGACAATCTCGGGATCCAGACCAGCCGTCTCCAGCTGCTCCCGAGTCAGCAACCGCTGATAATCTCCAAGCAGCTGCCGCACCCGGTTGGCGGCGCTACTACTGCCGGATTGTGCCGAATTATAATGAATCGTATATACATCCCGGCCGTTCTCCTCGGCCAGCGTTACATAGGCAGCAATCTCCCCGCTATCCAACGCTTCCTCTAAATTCCGGGGGTATTCAGGCTTAAGCCTGTACTTTTCGTAATCGGCAATCAGGCTGCCCAAACTGATTTCCATGGGAAAGTCAAAAGCTACTTCGAACTCCCGTTCAACTTCGGTCCGGGCAAGCATCATCCCCACCTGGGACCCAACCAGTAGCAAGAGCGGATAGAGAATCAGGGGCAGCAATATCATTATTGCCAAAGTGCGCTTATCCCGCAGGACATCGAGTATTTCTTTTTTATACACCGCAAACAAGGCTCTGGTTCTGAAATTAGCCAACCAACTCACCCCTCTCCCGAAGCAGAGCGATAAAAGCGTCCCGGACATTGTCGGTTCCGGTCTCATGCTTCAGCTCATCAGGACTGCCCTCAGCGATGGCAATCCCTTTATGCAAGAGAATAATTTTGTTGCAGATGGTCTCAGCCTCTTCCATGTAGTGGGTCGAATAAACCACACCCTTGCCCCGTGCACTCTCGGCCTGCATAAATTCTATTATCGAGTGGCTGCTGAGCACATCCAGGCCCAGGGTCGGCTCGTCAAATATGTACAAACTCGGCGAATGCACAAGGCACCGGGCTATCGACACCCGTTGAGTCTGACCGGTTGAGAGGTGTTCAATGCGTTCGTCGGCAAACTCGTCAATTGCCAGGAGGGTAATCACCTCTTCAACCCGGGCCACCGCCGTCTCCCTGGGAATATCGTAGAGCTCGCTGAAAATCAGCAACAGTTCCCGGGGCGTCATGCGTCCATAGAGCTTTGTATTCCCGGATAAATAGCCGATGGAGCGCTTGTAGCGGTTGGGGTCTTGGGCAACACTGCGCCCCGACAATGTAACAATCCCAGAGCTAGGTGTCATTATCCCCCCCACCATGCGGAGCAGAGTTGTCTTGCCGGCACCATTGGGACCCAGGATGCCAAATATATCACCGGGCTCAACTGTAAAACTTAAATCGTTCACTGCCAGGAATTCCTCACGGCGATTCTTTTCGCCCTTTATCTTAACGGAGCGCGCAAATTTTTTGCTTAGATTCTCAACTCTCAGCACAACTTTCACCTCTCTAAATCCAAGTTCGCTAGTAACTCCACAGAAATAAAAAACGCCGCCACATTCGGCGGCTTAGTGGATGCCCTTACCCCAAATGTTTAATCTCCTGTAACTAACGTCAAAACAAATCCCTCTTCCTCACCTCATCTTATACAAAACATTCCACCAAATCAACACAAACATAAAACCCTGCTGAGGCGCAGGGCTTATGTATTGAGTTAGTCAGCTATGAATTGCTCACGGTCGCTGCCGTCCGTGCGCACGCGATGCAACTGATACTGATATTCAGGTGTGCGTAATTGGTAGTAGATCCAGCCGTCGACAACATTAATAAAGTATGGCCTGTCCTCGGTGAGTTGCTGATTGCGACTGCCGTTAGTACGCATCTTGTTTATTGTCCGCTGGGCGTAATCGACGTAATACACCCAGTTACCGTCAACGTTGATTGCAAATGGACTGCCCTCATCAGTAAGTAACTGCCGATTGCTCCCATCAGTTTGCATCCGGTAGATCCCCTGATTTTCGGAATCAAAATAGTAAATCCAGTTACCGACTACATTAATTAACCCAGAGGATTCATTGTTCAGCTGCTCTGGCCCGCTTCCGTCGGTGCGCATACGCTGAATTGGCCCATCCCCAGCGTCACTAAAGGCAGTAAAGTACAGCCAGCCATCGGCAACGGTGAGCCAGCCACTTCTTTCCTGATGCAATAGCTCGCGGTCGCCACCGGTAACGGGCAACCGGTATATACCATCCTCAGATAAATAATAAACCCAGTCATTGACAACATTAACATAACCGGCGATGTCTTCGCTAAGTTTCTCTAGAGATTCGCCATTGGTGCGCAAGCGGTAAAGCCCTTCGCTTGAGCTAACATACAGCCAACCGTCAAGGAGATTAAGAAATTGCACACCGGGTAAGTCGACTAGCTTTTCGCTGTCTCCACCGGTGCTGCGCACCCGGTAAACAGCGTCCTGACTGCCACTAAGGTAATATACCCAGTCCCCATCGGTGGCGACAAACGCTTCATTAGCTATATTACCGAGCATCCATTTCCTTCCTGAGCACATAAAAAAAAAGGATATGGCGCCCCATATCCTTAACTGTTGTTTATCGTTTTGTCACGCCGAACGGATCATGACACTCGGTGCCAGCGTCATAAGTGGTTACTACATGAATTTCTGCTGACCCGTCGCGCATTAGGTGAACCGCTTTATACGGCGCACCATCATGGGAATCGGGATTAGTTGCATTCAGGTTGTCAATATAATCCTTGGGGGTAACCTGAAGCAGCACATAGCCACCAAGCTTTAATGTTTCGCGTGGTGGAATCCATTCAACTATACCCTGTGCGTTGGTGATGCCAATCATCTTAACTTCATCGCAGAAATGCCAAAACTCTACCTTGGGCACTACCGGGTTGGCAGGGTTATACGGGTCGGCGGGATCAGGTTTGCCCAGAGGATCATCAGGATGACTGTACTCCCAGTTGTAATAATCAACCCAGGACAGCTCCTCGATAGGAACATGGTGAAACTCTCGGGCGAGGATGAAGATTATCCCTTCCGGCGACTGTTCCCCGCCACTAATCGCGTTGGTAACCACCACATTATTGTAATCGATTATCGGCGTGGGATGACCAAGCTTAAAATTAGTCGAAAAGGTTTGATCTTCCCCGCGGGGGAACCCTTCTTCCAGACTCATCAAAACAAAATACTCTTTGCTGTAATTATCACCGATCTCAAACTCCGTAACTTCATACAGATTAAAAGTTTTGGTTTCTAGAGTCAATTCTACCGTTCCCAACCCGAGTTGGTTTGTTCCTCCCCGGCCCCGTTGCTCTACCTTCACGTGATAGCAACCGTCGCCAATTTCGGAGACAAGGTTTTCAACGTTGATATAAACATCCTCGTGGGTTCCGTTAGTAAACTCCCGAAACTCCTCCGACTTATCAGCTGCATTTGTGGGGAAAATCATCTCGATTTCTTCGTCATCATGGTCAGTAGGGGGGCCCTTGCGCTTATCATCCGGGCCAGGGTCTTTCGGCCCCTCTCCGTTCCCACGCTCAGCGTCACTGCTGCCCTTCTTTCCATTTCCGGGCACAACACTCTCGCTTTCATCAACTTCAGTATCATCTCCGTCAGGGTCCTGCGCAGGGGGCGCTACAACGTTCTCTTTATCGCCTGCGCCATGTCCATTCCGGCCGGTTGTTTCCTCAACGATAACGGCATCGTCGCTGTCTTTGCCATGCCCCTGCCCTCCCGAACCATTACCGGCGGCGAAACCTGTCGTGAAACTCATCACAACAAACAAAAACACCAACAAACATACGCCAAACTGTTTCCTTTGCATAGGCCTTCCTTCCATTAACTTTTTATTGGCATTTACCATAGGCTGTTGCAATTTGATTATATTTCCTGGCCTATTGAACATTGCGACCAGCAGCACCCCCTTAATTCACTTTACAAATGACAAGAGAAGCACACCTAGTCTATAGATATGTAAGAATGCAGAAAATTAAATCTCCCCTAAAGATAAAATTAGCTTATGCAGTTAAAAAACCGGCAGTATAGTTTATACTGCCGGGAGAGAAATATTTATTTCAACAGCCGGAATTTGTAAACATTAAGGTTTAACTTCGATTGAAATAAAAGTATCTTAACCTGGTCCGAAAAAACCCACTTGCTCCGGATCTCGATTGGTCTCCCGCGCAATCATTCACGCAATCTTGATCACGAATTCTTAGTCTTTGTTGGAGCCGATCGACCACAGAATCACTGCTCTCATTCGCATCCGCTTCGGAGTTATGCAACCTTGTTCTCAGTTGAGGACAGTCCTCTGGGCATTCACAATCGCGCGCTCTCAACCTATCTCTGAATTGGTCCTGGTCGCGGTCAAGGGCTATCTCAACGCACTCCCTGTCCATAGACCGGTCACGATCCCCATTCTCCTCCCCAAAACGGTTACCATTCTGAAATGCATAAGCAGTAGTCACAAACGAGCTGAAAACTAAAGCTAAAACAACTCAAGTTTCGCACACCCAAAACCCTGCTGACCTCCTGAAGTAACTAGGTAAGTCAGCAATAAATTGGCCATAAAGCTCCCTAATGTGCTCCTGATTTAGTCTAGCCCTGTTCATGACATATACA